>JABIRQ010000226.1 GCA_018699755.1 Rhodospirillaceae bacterium
CCAGCACGATCACCGCGTCCACGGCGAGGGCGCCGTCCGGGGTGACGATCACGGGGTTGAGGTCGATCTCGGCGATGCGCTCGCGCCCGGCATGAGCCAACTCGCCCAGGGCGACCAGCAACCGGGCGAGGGCGGCCCGGTCGGCCGCCGGGCGGCCGCGCCAGCCGGCAAGGACGCCATGGGGATCCAGCCGGTCGATCATGGCTTGCGCGATCCCCTCGTCCAGCGGCGCGATCTCGACCACCGGCGCGCCCATCGCCTCGGCCAGCACGCCGCCCCAGCCCAGGGCGACGGCCGGGCCCAGATGGGGGTCGCGCACCACCCCGGCCAGCAGTTCGACACCGCCCGTCACCATCGCCTGGAGGCGGTAGCCCGAGAGGTCCGGGTTGGCCGCCGCCATCGCTTCGGCCGCCGCGCGCAGAGCCGGTTCGTCCGCCAGGCCGACCGCGACCAGGCCGCGCTCGGTCCGGTGCGCCACCCCCGGCACCACGCCTTTCAGCACGACGGGCCAGCCCAGCGCCGCCGCCGCCGCCGCCAAGCCGCCCGCCGTCTCCGCCTCGGCCTGGGGAACCAGCGGCACGCCGGCGCGGGCGAGCAGGGCGAGCGCGTCGCCCTCCGCCATCAGCCCCGGCGCGAAACCGTCGAGGCCCAGGCTTGCAGCCGGCGGATGTGCGCCTGCTGGGCCGGCGGCTCGCGACCCCGATTCATGCGGGCCGGCCGGCTGCAAGCCCGCCGACTGCAAACCCGCCGCCCGCAGGGCCGTCCAATGGTACAGATGCCCCAGGGCGCGCATGGCGAGGCGGGGGTCGTCGGTCACCGGCACCCCGGCCTCGGCCAGGGCGGCGAGGACTGGGCGCACGACGTGCCCGCCCTGCCAGGCCGCGACGAAGGGTTTTTTCGACTGGCGCGCGAATTCGGCCAGGGCGGGGACGGAGGCTTCCATGCCCAGATAGACCATCTCGCCGTAATAGAGCGCGCCGACCTCCGGCGCGTCGTGCAGGGCGGTCAGGGCGGCGATCAGGTCGTCGACCTCGCGCCCGGCATTGGGCCGCAGCCCGGCATCGACCGGATTGGCCGGATGCGGCTGGCCCGCCTCTTCGATCAGGCGCGCCTTGGTCGCCTCGCTCAGTTCGGCCAGGGGCAGGCCCGCCCGCGCCAGCAGGTCGCCGATCACCACGGCATAGCCGCCCGACAGGGTGACGGCGCCGACTCCCACGGTGTGCACGCCCGTGGCTGCGCCGATGCTTCCGGCGGGCAACCCGCGCCAACTCCCGCCCGCCGCGAGCGCGCCAGCGAACCACAGGTCGTCGACATCCTCGACCATGACCACGCCGTGGCGGGCAAAGGCGCTTTGCTGGATCGCGCGGTTGCCCGCGATCCGCCCGGTATGGGACAGGGCGGCCTTGGCCCCCGCCTCGGAGAAGCCGGGCTTGAGCAGCAGGATCGGCTTGTCCGCCGCCCGCGCCCGGTCGGCCAGGGCGAAGAAGCGCGGATAGTCCTCGATCCATTCGGCATAGAGGGCGACGGCGCGGGTCGCCTCGTCCGCCACCATGAATTCCAGAAAGTCGCAGACCCCCAGGTCGAAGCCCTCGCCGCAGGAGACGAGATGGGAAAACCCCACGCCGAAGGCGCGCGCCCGGTCGAGGATGCCGCCCATGATCCCGCCCGACTGGCTGATCACCCCCAGATGCCCCGCGCGGGGTGGCCCCGGCGGCAGGGCGCTGGAGGTCGAGAGGGCGAGGGAGGAGGCCGGCGAGATCAGCCCCATGCATTGCGGCCCCATGATGCGCGGCCCCCCGGCCGCGATCCACGCCCGGTAGCCCTCCAGCAGCGCCGCCCGGTCCGGCGCCGCCGGATCGACCAGGTCGCCCATGCAGATCAGAAACCCGGCCCCAAGCGTCGCCGCCTGCTCGTACACACCCGCCATGCGCGAGGGCGCGACCATGGCGACCACGACATCCACCGACACCTCGTCCGGCAGGGACGTCAGATCGGGATAGCAGACCCGCCCGTCGATCGCCTCGTAACGCGGATTGACCGGATAGACCGGCCCCGCGAAGCCGGACGCCAGCGCATAATCGAACGCTCGCCCGCCGTAGCGGGACTTGTTCGCCGATGCCCCGACGAGGGCCACGCCACGCGGGGAGAAGAGGCGGGTTAGGGGCATGGGGCCTTGCATCCTTCCAGTCTCCATCGAACCCTTATGCGGCGGTCCGGGTCGGGCATCTCCGACCTCCCTCCATCGTCATGCCCCGCCTCCGTGCGGGGCATCCAGCCCGGATTCGCGGATGCGTCTCGACGGGGACGAGGCGACGGCAAACCTGGATCGCCCGGGCAAAGCGGGGCGATGACGCACGAGGCATGATGCCGGCTCGTCGAAATCGCGGGTGGGGAATGCTCGCGTCATCATCGTCGACGATATCTTCGGACCGTGCGCGGGCTTGAGCAACGGCTACATGCGCCGCGCGCCGCCGGCCCGTGGTTTCGAGCCCGCTCCAAGGAAGCAGGCGGCGTCCGCTTGAAGAAGAACATTGCAAGAACAATCTAGAAGGGAAACCATGCCCACCGGCCAGGGAGCCGGATGTCAAACATTGTCAACAATCGGCGTTTTCGCGGGTTGCAAGCCCTTGATCGCCCGGAATTCGCTCGCACAATCAGTGGCTTGCGATGTCACCGGCGCGCGCCTTTCGGGGCGTTTCGGCCGCGTTCCGCGCCAATCGCACGCGAATTTTCCGCGAAAAGCCCGCCGCAATCCCGCCCGCCGCCGGTGCGGAAAGGGCGC
>JABIRQ010000274.1 GCA_018699755.1 Rhodospirillaceae bacterium
ACCCGACCGCCAAGGCCGCCGGCGGCCACATGGTCCCGTCCGGCAGGCGAACCAGGGGCACCACCGTGAAGGCATAGTTCACGGCGACGATGAGGGCGACGTAGAGGATCGTATATTTGAAACGCATCATCAGCCTTGCATTGCGGCGTTGCTTATCGCCGCGCTAGATATCACGGCAAGGCACCCGATGGCGAGGCCCATGGCGGATACCAGATCGGCAATACGGGAAAAGGCCCGGAATCTCGGCTTCGACGCTGTCGGCTTTGCGCCGGCGCGCGCGGGCCCGGATGATAAATCCAACCTGACCCGATTCCTCGGCGAGAACCGTCATGGCGACATGGCGTGGATGGCGACGACCGAGGACCGCCGCGCCGATCCCCGGGTCTTATGGCCGGACGCCCGGACCGTCATCTCCCTCGGTGTTTCCTATGCGCCGGCCGTCGATCCGCTGGCGCCGCTCGGTCATCCCGACCAGGGCGCCATCAGCGTCTACGCGCGGGGCCGCGACTACCACGATGTCCTCAAGAAGCGTCTCAAGGCCCTGGCCCGTTGGTTGGCGGAAATCAATGATTGCGAGGTCAAGGTCTTCGTCGACACCGCGCCGGTGATGGAAAAACCGGCCGCCCAACGGGCCGGCCTCGGCTGGCAGGGCAAGCACACCAACCTGGTGTCCCGCCAGTTCGGGTCATGGCTGTTCCTGGGTGAGGTTTTTACCACTCTCGACCTTGCCTCCGACACACCGCAGACGGATCTTTGCGGCTCCTGCGACCGCTGCCAGCGCGCCTGCCCGACGGTCGCCCTGCCCATCGCCTACGAGATCGAGGCGACGCGCTGCATCTCGTACCTGACGATCGAACACAAGGGCGATATCCCGGCGGACCTGATGGCACGGATGGGTAACCACATTTACGGCTGCGACGATTGCCTGGCGGCCTGCCCGTGGAACAAGTTTCCCGGCCCCGCCGACGAGCCCGCGTTCTTTCCCCGCATCGAATTGACGGCTCCCTTGCTCAAGGACTTGGCCGACCTCGACGACGCGGCGTTTCGCAAGGTTTTCGCCGGCTCGCCGATCAAGCGTACGGGCCGCGACCGTTTCCTGCGCAATGTCCTGATCGCGATCGGAAACAGCGGCGATGGGGCATTCGCCGATCAGGTGCGCCGTCTCGCCGGCGATGCCTCGCCGTTGGTGCGAACGGCGGCGGCCTGGGCGCTTGAGTGCCTGCGTCAAGGTTCGGATTCCACGGATTGATCCGCGATCCGGGGCCCCATAGCGTTCTCCGCAGTTTCAAACGCACATAAGGGCCCTCATGCCGACGACCCAGCGGATCGCCGATCAACGCCACTTCCGGCGTGCACAAATGTCTCTGGTTGGGATGTTGGCGGCGGGAGGCCGGAAATTGCCGTGCCAAATACGCGATGTCTCCGCCGGCGGCGCACGGGTTGACGTTGAAACGGCGTTCGATGGCATCGAAGCCGTGGGCCTCTGCATCGGCGCCTTCGATCCGATCCCGGGCGACATCGTTTGGCGCCGGGACAGCACCATCGGCATCCAATTTTCCGGCAATGCCGATGACGTCGCCGAGACCTTGGCCGGTATCGTGGTCTACACCTGACCAGACGCTGGCGCGGCGTTTTCGGACACCCTCTAGCCCCAGGACCAGAAATCCATGCCTTCGTTCAGGAAGGTGCGCGACAGGACCATCTTGTGGACCTCGGAGGCGCCGTCGACGAGGCGCGCCTGGCGGGCGTAGCGGTACATCCATTCCAAGGGCGTGTCCTTGGAATAGCCGCGGGCGCCGCACAATTGAATCGCCGTATCGATCGCCTTGTGCAGGGTGTCGGCGACATGGATCTTGGCCATCGACACTTCTTTCCGCGCAAAGTCGCCCTGGTCCAGCTTCCACGCCGCGTGCATGGTCAGCAGGCGGCCCAGGTGGATGTCGGCCGCCGCCTCGCCGAGCATCCACTGCACTCCTTCGTGCTCGGCCAAGGTCATGCCGAAGCTTTCGCGCTTGGTGACGTAGTCGGCGGCGATCTCCATCGCCCGCTTGGCCATGCCGAGCCAGCGCATGCAGTGGGTCAGACGCGCCGTGCCGAGACGCATCTGGGTCACCTTGAGGCCGTCGCCGACATTCAACAGGCGATGCTCGTCCGGAATCTCCAGGCCATCGAAACGCAGCTCGCAATGGCCGCCGTGCTCCTCCGGTCCCATGATCGGTATCCGCCGTTCGATGCTCCAGCCCTTGTCGTCGGCGTCGAAGAGGAAGGCAGTCAGGCCCTTGCGCGGATCGTCCGAGGTCTTGGCTATGAGGATGTAGACCTTCGCCCCCTCGCCGCCGGTGATGAACCACTTGTCGCCGTTGATGATCCACCGGTCGCCCTTTTTCTCCGCCGTCGTCAGCATCGCCGACGGGTCCGAGCCGCCGCCCGGCATGGGCTCGGTCATGACGAACGACGACCGCACCGTGCCATCGACGATCGGTTGCAGCCAGCGGTCCTTCTTGTCCTCGGGCAGGGTCTTTTCGAGGACCATCATGTTGCCGTCGTCCGGCGCCATGCAGTTGAAGGCGACGGGGCCGAAGATCGACCGCCCCATCTCTTCGTAACAGGCCGCCATGCCGACGATTCCGACCTCCTGGCCGCCGCGCTTCTTCGGCATCTGGAAACACCACAGGCCTTCCGCCTTGGCCTTGGCCCGTACCGGCACCAGCGCCTCTTCGAGGATCATATCGTGTTCGTCTCGGAGGTTCGGGTCGTCTTCCAGCGGCATCACGTGTTCGTCGACGAAGGCACGGACGCGACGGCGGTAGTCATCGATTTCAGGGCTCAGGGTGAAGTCCATGGAAAGGTCTCCGAAGATCAAGAAGGGTTGTTAGAGAGAAGAAACCAGGTGGCCGCCGTCGACGTTGACGACGCTGCCGGTCATGAAGGCCGACGCATCCGACGCCAGCAGCAACAACGGCCCATCGAGGTCCGCCAGCGCCCCGAGGCGGCGTTGGGGAATGCGCCGGATGAGGCGTTGCCCGGGTTCGCTGTCGAAAAATTGTTTGTTCATCTCGGTGCCGATATAGCCCGGCGCCAGGGCGTTCACCCGAACCCCGTGGCGGGCCAGTTCCAGGGCCATCGTCTTGGTCACCTGAATCAGCCCCGACTTGGCGGCGGCATAGGAGACCAGGCCGCCGGCCTGACGCTGACCGACGATCGAGACGATGTTGATGATGCTGCCGCCGGTGCCGCCCTTGATCATCCGTCGGGCGGCTTCCTGGGCCGCCCACCAGGCGCCGCTGAGGTTGGTATCGACCACCGAGTCCCAGTCGTCGGGTTCGACTTCGACGGCGGGCACCGTCGAGGCAATGCCGGCATTGTTGACCAGGATCGTCACCGGGCCGAGCGCCGCTTCAAGCGCCTCGAAGGCCGCCGTGATCGAGGTTCGGTCGGTGACA
>JABIRQ010000254.1 GCA_018699755.1 Rhodospirillaceae bacterium
CGCGTCGCCTTGCCGCGCCTGGACGACGGGACGCTGTTGCCCGTCGTCCTGCTCGCGGCCGGGCTGGTGCGGGTCGAAATTCCCGAGGAAGCGCCGGATCGGCTGGCCGAACTCCACGCGGCCGAGGCGGCGGCCCGCGCGGCCGGGCGCGGCTTGTGGTCGGACCCGGCCTTCGCCGCGCTCGATGCGGCGGCGGTGCCGCCGGAGCGGATCGGCGGTTTCGCGATCGTCGAAGGGCGGGTGGTCGAGGCGGCCGAGGTGCGCGGGCGCGGCTATCTCAATTTCGGGTCCGACTGGCGGACCGATTTCACCGTCACGGCGGCCCCCGAGGTCTGGCGGGCGATGAAACGGGCGGGCGTGGACTGGAGCGGCTATGCCGGTAGGATCCTGCGCGTCCGCGGATGGCTGGAGGAGTACAATGGGCCGATGATCGAGCTTCGGAGCGCCGCCGCGATTGAGGTGCTGGGCGAATGACCCGGAACCGGGCCATCGCCCTCGTCGCCCTGGGCCTGCTGGCCCTGGGCGCCTGCGCGACCAATCCCACAACGGGAGAGCGGGGCTTCACCGGATTCATGTCGCCCGAGCAGGAGGCCCGGATCGGGCGGGGCGAGCATCCCAAGATCCTGCTGGAATTCGGTGGCGCGTATCGCGACCCGGCCTTGCGCGACTATGTGGCGCGGATCGGCCAGCGCCTGGCCGCCGTCTCGGAGATGCCCGATCTCGGCTTCACCTTCACCGTGCTTAATTCCGACATCGTCAACGCCTTCGCCCTGCCGGGCGGCTATGTCTACGTCACCACCGGCCTGCTCGCGCTGGCCGGTAGCGAGGCGGAATTGGCCGGCGTGCTGGGCCACGAGATCGGCCATATCACCGCGCGCCATTCGGCCCAGCGCTACAGCCGGGCCGTTCTGGCCCCGCTCGGCACCGGCCTCGTCGGCGCCGCGACCGGCAGCCAGGGGCTGGCGGAGACCGGCGCCGTCCTGGCCCAGGGCGTGCTGGCCGGCTATTCGCGCGAGCAGGAGAGCGAGGCCGATATCCTCGGCACCCGCTATCTCGCGCGCGCCGGCTACGACACCGGGGCGATGGCCGGCTTTCTGGCCAAGATGGAAGGCTACAGCGTCTTTACCGACGCCCTGGCCGGGCGGTCGGACGGCGATCGCTACAGCCTGTTCGCGACCCATCCCCGCACCGCGGCGCGGGTCGAGGACGCGATCCGGGTGGCGCGAATCGACTATCCGCCGCCGGCCGACCCCGGGATCGGGGTCGAGGATTACCTGCGCCGGATCGACGGCCTCTACTACGGCGGCGACCCGGCCAACGGCTTCGTCCGCGACCGCCAGTTCGTGCATCCGGGCCTGGGCTTCCGTTTCGTCGTGCCGCGCGGATTCCAGGTCTTCAACGGCTCGACCGCGGTCACGGCGATCGGTTCGGACGGCGCGCGCATCGTCTTCGACCTCGCCCCTCAGGCGGGCGACTGGAGCGCGGCGGACTATATCGTGCGGGTCTGGGCCCCCGGCCTACGCTTTCAGCGCTTTGACACCTTCACCGTCGACGGCCTGCCGGCGGCGACCGGGACGGCGCGGATCGATTCGGGCCGGGGACCGCTCGACATGCGCCTGGTCGCGGTGAAGGCGGGGCGGGACAAGACCTATCGCTTCCTGTTCGTCAGCCCGCCGGGGGCGACCGCCGCGCTCGATCCCGGCTTTCGCGGCACCGTCGCCAGTTTTCGGGAGATGACCGAGACCGAGGCGACCCGCGCCGAGCCCTTCCGGGTGCGTGTCCGCGCGGTCCGCCCCGGCGAAACGGCGCAGGGCCTCGCCGCCGGCATGCCCTTCGACAGTTACCGGGTGGAGCGGTTCCTGGTGCTGAACGGCCTCGCCCCCGGCGCCCGGCTGGAGCGGGGGCAATGGGTCAAGGTCATCGACGACTAGTACCGACTATCGGGATTAAGTGCGTCAGCCGCCGGCTGGTGCGCGCATGCCGGCGAACAGTGCGATATTGCCGTGCAGGTGCAGGCAGCCGGGCGCGAGCCCCGCGTCTTCCAGCCATTCGAAATAATCCTCGAACCGGGCCGGCCGGTTCCGCTCGCCCATATCGGCGAGGTAGCTGTCGAAATCCGGCGCGCTGCGCATGGCGCTGCCATAGACCCGCTCGATCCGGTTCCACAGGGCGACCTGCAGGGGGAACAGGGCGGGGCGGTGCAGGCGGATGCGGTCGAGGATCAGCAGAGCGCCGCCCGGCGCCAGGCGCTCGGCCGACCAGCGGATGACGGCCGCCTTGGCCTCGTCCGGCAGGTCGTGGAAGGTCAGCACGGTGTAGATCGCCCGGTAGGGTCCCTCGGGCACGGCCAGATCGCCAAGATTTTCGAGATTGCCTTCGACCAGGTCGAGGGATTTCACCCGCCCGGCCAGGGCCGTGCGCGCCGCGTCCAGGGATTCGGCTTTCAGGTCGATGCCGGTCAGGTCGATGCCGGGCGCCCTGTCCAGGATCAGCCCGGCGACATAGCCGGTGCCGATGCCGAGATCGAGCACATGGTCCCCCGCGCCCGCCCGGTCGGCGACGAGGTCGGCGAGGATATCGAGCTGTTCGGCCCGCGTCGGATGGCTCTTGATCGGATCTTCTGGCGGGTTGCGCGGCATGGCCAAGGGCGGCATGGGGTCTCCCAATCTGTCCGGTATCTATTGTCTATGCGGAATCGGCGGTTACATGGCCGGGATCGCCGCCGAAGGCGAGCCGGGGGGGCCGAAATCGCGCGGCTGCAGCGAGGCATGGAACCAAGTGATGAAGCTGTAGATGTCGAAGACCGGCACCCCCAGCCGGGCGCGCAGGGCGCGGGCATAGGGCACCATGTTGGTGCATTCGAGGACGATGGCGCCGATATCCGGCGCCTTCGCCATCAGGCGGTCGCCGGCGTCCAGGATGTCCTGCTCGGCGGCGGCGCAGTTGAGGGTCATTTCGTCGCCCATCAGCACGCGGGTGAACTCGCGTCCGCCGTCGGTGCCCTCGATCGGCGTGTCGAGCGGCACCCGGGCCGCTTTCAGATGGGCTTCGGTCAGGGTGTTCGCGCTGACCGTCAGGACGCCGACCCGCTTGCCCGGCGGCAGCAGGGCTTGGACCGAGGGCACCTGCATCATGCTGGAGGTCGCGACCGGCACGGCGCAATGGCGCGCGATCTCGTCCTGGAACAGGCTGAGGAAGCCACAATTGGTGGTCAGCCCGTCGGCGCCCATGGCGACCAGTTCGGCCGCGGCATCGAGAAAGACGTCGAGCAGGCCCGGCGAGCCCTTGAGGACGACCTGTTCCGGCGTTGCGCCCCGCACGATCTTGTAGTGCACGGGAAAAGGCCAGGTCGTCGCATTGCCCATATCGCCCGGGATGCGGGGGAAACGCGTCTCCAGCATCAGGATGCCGACGCTGGCCCCGTAGATCGACTTGCCCCCCTGGGCGACCCGTTCGCTGTTGGCTTGCACCTTCGACTCCGTCCTCTAACGCCTCGGCAGGAACCGCAGTCTGCATGCGCCCGCGCACGCGAGCAACGGTCCCCTCCGGCGCTCCGGAGGGATTTGATGCCCAGGGGCTCGTTCGCAGCTCGACCGCGCGTCTCGACTGTTCCCTAGACGATCATCGATCCGCCCTCGCCGGCCTCCAGCAAGAGCTCCGCGAGCGTGTCTAATCCCTGGCGGACACGCTGTCGCGCGCTTTCGTGGCTCAGGCAAATGCGGATCGCGTTGGGACTGAGCGATGGATCGACGGCGAAGGCCGCAGCCGGGACGACCTCGACGCCCCGGTTACGAGCTTCCATCCGGAACATATCGGCGTGCCAGTTCTCCGGCAGGGTCAGCCAGGCGTGGAAGGCGTGGGGGTCGGCTCTGAGATAACGGCTCGGAATCGCTTCCCGCGCCATGGATTGGCGGAACGCGGCTTCCGCGCGCTGGAACCCACTCAGTTCGTCCGCCGTGCCGTCCTCGATCCATCGGCTCGAGATCTCCGCCATCAGCGGTGGCGGCATCCAGCTCGACAGACCGACCGCCGTCCTAAGGGCGCGCGCAATATCCGCAGGGGCCCGGAGGTAGCCGATGCGTAGTCCCGGGGCGAGACTCTTCGAAACGCTCGTGACGTAGATCGTGCGTTCCGGTGCGAAACAGGCCAAGGGACGGGGTCGTTCCGGCGGCAGGAACCCGAAGACATCGTCCTCGATCAGGATGAGGCCGCGCTTGCGCGCGACGGCGGCAATGGCGGATCGGCGATCCGCATCCATCGTCGCGGTGGTCGGGGTGTGCAGGGTCGGCAGGCAATAGACCACCTTCCCCGCCACACGATCGCAGGCGGCGTCCAGGGCGTCGGGACACAGCACTCCGCCTTCGTCGGCGACAGGCACGACCCGCAGCCCGAGATGGCGAGCCATGGCCTTTACGGGCGCATAGGTCAGCTCTTCGGTCAGCAGCACATCGCCCGGCCGCGTCGTCGCCATCAGCGCCGCCATTATTCCGTGCTGGGCGCCGACGGTCAGGACCATGTCGTCGCACCGCGCGTCCAGCCCGACCCTGCCGAGCCACGCGGCGGCGGCGGCGGCGTTGCGGTCCACCTGACCCGCGCTCTCGAAGTCCAGAAACGAGGCGAGGGCGCAGGTACCCGCCAAGGCTGCCAAGGTCCGCCCCAATGCCGCACCCGCCGGACCCGGGGTCGGCAGGTTCATCGAGAAATCGATCGGCCCCGTCGAAGGCCGTGTCAGTTCGCCAGGATGCGCTGCGGTCGGCAGCGGGCCTCCTTCGCGCACGAAGGTTCCCCTGCCCACTTCGCCCCGGACAAACCCCCGCCCGGTGGCGTCGGCATAGGCCCGAGTCACGGTGTTCAAGGAAACCCCCAGGACATAAGCGAGCTCCCGTTGCGGCGGAAGCCGGGTCCCTATCGGCAAGCGCCCGTCCGCGGCGCTTTCGCCGATGGCATCGGAAATCTGCCGGAATTTCGGACCGGAGCGCTGCGAAAGAGTTGGCCGCCACATTGTCATGGAGACAATATTTTGATTGATCGGTTCAATTTGTCAATGCAATCAATGCAAAATGTTCATTCGTCTACAGGAAACTTCGATGGGCCTCGACGACTCGAGGGCCGGCATCTCGTTTGCGCTGGTTTGCCTGGTGATCCTTGGTCTCATGCCGTTCGTTTCGAACAGCCGGCCCGCTGCCTTCGACGCTTTGAGCTTCGCCTTTTTCCTGTCGGTCTGGCAGCTCTTGTTCTCGTTGCCCTTGGTGATCCGCGAGAGCTTGCCCAAGGCCAAGGGCATCTTCGCGGCCGATCTGGCCCCGGAGCTGAAACGGCGCACGACCGCGATCATATTGCTGACAGGCGCGATCTTCGGGCTCTCGACCTACGTGTACGTCCTGGCCGTGGAGAAGGCTGGAGCGGTGAGCGCGGCGATCGCGATACAAGCCTATCCGTTGTTCGCGATCCTTTGGGAGACGTTGTTCCTTGGACGGAGGAAGACGGCTCCCGAGCTCTTTTTCACGCTTCTGCTGCTTGTCGCGCTCTACTACCTGGCCACGGGCGGAACCTGGCGAATCGAGGGGTTTTCCCAATGGTTCGCACTTGCCCTGGGCATCCCCTTCCTGTGGAGTATCGCGCATGTCGTTATCAAGGAAACGATGGACCGGACGCCGATCACACCGGCTCAGGTGACGTTTTTCCGGGTACTCGTGTCCGCACTGCTCCTTGGGCTTCTGCTGGTCGCGATCGGCGGGCCGAGCGGTGTCGCGAAAGACCTTGGCAACGCCGAGTTCCAGACCTTCGCCCTGATCATGGGCTTGGTCTACTATCTGGAATTGATCTTCTGGTTCTACGCTGTCCGGTATATTGCCGTCTCGACGGCCAGTTTGATCACGATCCCTTGGCCGGCCCTGACGATAATTCTGGCCGCTCTGTTTCTGGAAGAATCGATCGGAGTCCACCAAATCATCACGCTTGGCGTCGTGGCCGCGAGTCTTTACGGGCTGCTTTTCGCCGGCGCACGGAAGCGCCCAGGCTGAATCCACGCTGGGCGAGCGGGCCTTGGGCGATCCTGCCGCACCCGCGTCGTGGCTATACGTTCAAGCCGCCACACCCTAGTCTCCGGGACTATGAGTGCGCCCGTGGACCTCGGAGATCTGGCCGTGCGGTCCGAATGGATCGACTACAGCGGCCATATGAACATCGGCTACTACTTGCTGGCCTTTGAACTGCGGGCCACGGCCTTTTTCGAGCCGCTCGACCTGTCGCGCGCCTATCGCGAGCGCACGGACAACGCGCTCTTCTCACTCGAAACCCATATCGCCTTCCTGCGCGAGGTGCGCGAAGGCGCGACCTTGCGCTTCGACGGCCAACTTCTGGGCCATGATGCGAAGCGGGTGCGGGCCTTCTACCGCATGTTCGACGCGGAGGAGGGCTATCTCGCCGCAATCAACGAGGTCATGTACGTCCATATCGATCTCGATATCCGCCGCTCCGCCCCCCTGCCGCCCGACCGGGCCGCCGCCCTCGACGCGCTCTGGGCGGAGCACAAGGATCTGCCCTGGCCCGGCCAGGCCGGGCGCGGCATCGGTTTTTCCCGAAAGAAATAGGCGCTACGAATCCAGGTCGCGGAACCAGAGGGCCAGCCAGTCGACCACGGCGGCCGGTTTCTCCTCGCCCTCGGCTTCGATCGTGTGGGTCGATTTCATCAGGAAGCGGTCTTCGCCGCGCGCCGCGAAATCGGTCAGGACGATATGGTCGCGCACCCTGGTGCCGGTGCGCACCGGGGTCAGGAACCGCGCGCGGTCGATGCCGTAGTTGAGGCCGTAGACCGTGTCGGCGGGCTGCAGCTTCAGGGTATGGGTGAAATGGATCACCAGGGACATGTTGAGGAAGCCCTGGACGATCGTGCCGCCATAGGGGCTCTCGCGCTCCGAGCGCGCAACATCGACATGCATCCAGTCCGGGTCCTTGGTCGCATCCGCGAACTTATCGACCATGTCCTGGGTCAGGGTCAGCCAGTCGCTGACCGCCAGTTCCCGGCCGATCAGATCCGGGGCGGTCCGGGTCGTGAAGTCCATGGCGCGCTCCTCCTCCCATGCCCCGTCATGCTAGCAGGCCCCGCTTCTCGCGCCAGGCGCTTGCGGCCCGTCCGGTCCGGGGCGAGACTCGGCCCCGTGGTCGTCGAAGGGGGAGCGGGATGCTGAGTCTCGGGGAACGGCGGGCCGAGCACCGGGCGCTGGAGGCGCGGCCCTTCGCGGCCAATCTGGGCGCGCTGCTGGACGAAGCGGCCGCGCGCTTCGGCGATGCGCCTTGCCTGGTCTTTTTCGAAGCGGGTCTCACCCTGTCCTTCGCCGAGCTGCGCGAGCAGGCGAACCGCGCGGCTAACGCCCTGCATGCGCTCGGTATCGCCAAGGGTGACCGGGTTGCCGTGATGCTGCCCAACGGCCCGGCCTTTCCCGTCGCCTGGCTCGCCTTGGCCCGGCTGGGCGCGGTCCTGGTGCCGGTCAATAACCGCTACACCGCGCGCGAGCTCCGCTACCTGCTCGAGGATTCGGGCGTGGGAACCCTGGTGATCCACCCCGACTATCTCCCGGTGTTCGACGGCATCGGGGACCGGGCCGCCCTGCTACCCGACGAGCGCGTTCTGCTCGTCGACGGTGTGGATCCGCGCTTTTCGAATCGATGGGACGCGATGCTGGCGGCCGCCGCGCCGGACTTCGCCGGGGGCGGGCCAGTGGGCCGGGACGATCTGCTCAACATCCAATACACCTCGGGCACGACCGGCTTTCCCAAGGGCTGCATGCTGACCCATCTCTACTGGCTGATGTGCGGTCGGGTCGCCTGCTACACCGCCGGGTTCACGCCCAAGCGCCTGCTGATGGGGCAGTATTTCTATTACATGGACCCGCTCTTCCTGCTGGTCATCGCGCTGGAGCATGGCGCGGCCTACTACGTCTGCTCGCGGCCCAGCACCTCGCGCTTCATGCGCTGGGTCGCGGAGCACGATATTGAGCTCTGCCTGATCTTCGAGTTCGTCTATAAGCAGCCGCCCCACCCGCGCGACGCCGAGAACAGGCTGGTCCATGCTTGGCTCTTTGGCCTGACCCCCGAGAACCATGCCGATCTGGAGCAGCGCTTCGGCATCCGTGCGCGCGAACTCTTCGGCATGACCGAGATAGGCGTGGGCAGTTACATGCCCGCCGACCACGACCACATGGTCGGCTCCGGCCTTTGCGGTATCGCTGTGCCCTTCCGCGAATTGCGCGTCGCGCGCGCGGACGGGACCGAGGCGGCGCCAGGGGAGGCGGGCGAGCTATGGGTGCGCGGTCCGGGCATGATGCTCGGCTATTACGACAAGCCGGAAGCCAACGCCGAAGCCTTCTCGGGCGATTGGTTCCGCACGGGCGATCTCTTCACCCGCGACGCGGCCGGCTATCACCGCATCGTCGGGCGTTTGAAGGACATGGTCCGGCGCAGCGGCGAGAACATCGCGGCGCGCGAGGTCGAGGCCGTGCTGCGCGCCATGCCCGAGATCGAAGAGGCCGCGGTCCTCCCCGTGCCGGACGAGGACCATGGCGAAGAGGTGAAAGCCTATGTCTCTCTGATGCCCGGCGTGGCGCGCGAGGACGCGCCGCCCGAGCGCATCCTGGCCCATTGCGAAGCGGGTCTGGCCCGCTTCAAGCTGCCCCGCTACATCGCCTATGTGGAAGGCTTTTCCAAGACGGTCAGCGACCGGGTCGAAAAGAAGGCCCTGATCGCCGGGGTGGCCGACCTGCGCGCCGGAGCCTATGACCGGGTCGAGGGGCGCTGGCGCTAGAGCACGGGGAGGATTCGATGAAGGAGGCGAGCGCACGGCGGCGGCGGGAGCTGGTCGAGCGGATGGCGGCCGAAGGCATCGACCTGGCGCTGCTGACCGAGCCGGACTCGATCTTCTATTTCGCCCATCTCTGGGGCTATCTCGGCCTCGAGAACAACCGGCCCATGCTCCTCGCCGTACCGCGCGCGGGCGATCCGGTGCTGATCTGCCCGGCCATTGAACTGGCGATGGCGCGGCGCATGACCGATGTGTCCGATATCCGCGTCTGGGTCGATGGGGTGGACGGGGAATGGCCCGCCCTGCTCCAGGCCCTGCTCGAAGCGGAACGGCCCCGGATCGTGGGCGCGGAAGTCGCGCGCCTGCCGGGCCTCGTCGCGGCGCCGGTCCGCGACGCCCTGCCGCGCGCCAAGCTGGTCGATATCGTTTCGATCTTGGCCGAAATGAGAATGATCAAGGACGCGGAGGAGATCCAGGCCTTCCGCGACGGCGGCCGGATTGCCATGGCCATGGGCCGCGCCGCCGAGGCCAAGGTCGCACCCGGCGTGCCGGAATACGAATTGACCCTGGCGGCGGCCGAGGCGGGGGTCCGCAAGGCGGCCGAACTGCTGGCCCGCGACGACCCCGATAGCCTGCACACCCCGCATTACGGCGCCCTGCCGATCCTGCAATCCGGCCAGGACATGTGCCTGGCCAACCGCCGGGTCACAGGCCGGGTGTTGGAGGCCGGCGACCCCATCCTCTACTGTTTCTGCGAAATGGCGACCTTCAAGAATTACCGCACGGCCTTCGACCGCGCGGTCTTCGTGGGCAGCGCCACGGACGAGCAGGCACGCATCTACGAGGCGGCGATCGCGGCGCAGAAGGCGGCGATGGCGGCAATCCGCCCCGGCGTGCCGGCGGAGGAACCCCATCTCGCGGCCGAGGAGGTGTACCGGGCGGCCGGATTTGGGGCGTCCTACCGCATCGGCCGCGGCATCGGCTGCTCCCTTGTCGAGACGCCCGAACTCAAGCGCGGCGAGCGCACCCCGTTGCGCGCGGGCATGGTGCTGGGCATCGACGGCGGTATTCTGGTGCCCGAGATGAACTACGCCGCGCGCATCGGCGACACGGTCCTGGTGACTGAGGACGGGATCGAGGACCTGACCCCTCATCCCCGCGAGTTGCGCGCGCTTTAGTGGGCGGCGAGTAGGAACATCGTGCCAATCATCCTTCGAGACGCTCGCTGGCGCGAGCTCCTCAGGATGAGAAAAAGTAAGGTTCCTCCTCACCCTGAGGAGCCCGCAGGGCCGTCTCGAAGGGTTGTCGGCCTGTGTTGTCCATCTGCCAATAAGGGGGCATCTCCATGCGTTTCGGCTTCATCGGCATCGGCAATCTGGGCGAGCCGGTCGTCCACAACCTGCTGGCTGCGGGCCATGCGGTCGCCGTGAACGACACCGCGCCCGAGCGGGCGGAGCGGGCGATCGCCAAGGGCGCGGTCTGGGCCGAGTCTCCGGCCGCCGCGGCGGCCGCGTCCGAGGTTACGGTCACCGCCCTGCCCGGCCCGCCCCAGGTCGCGGCGGTGGTCGAAGGCCCCGGCGGCATCGCCGAGGGGATCGCCAGGGGCAGTGCCTGGATCGACATGAGCACGACGGATCGCGAGCAGACCCGCGGCCTCGCCGCCGTCCTCGCGGAGAAGGGCGCGGCGACCGTCGAGGCGGGTTGCACCGGGGGTGTCGACGCCGCCTGGGAGGGCCATGTCACCCTCTATGTCGGTGCGTCGGACAAGGATTTCGTGCGCTGGAAACCGGCCCTCGACGCCCTGGCGGATCAGGTTTTCCACATGGGCCCGCTCGGCTCCGGCATGGTCATGAAGCTGGTCACCAACCTGCTCTCCTTCACCATGCAATGCGCCTTCGCCGAGGCCCTGTCCCTGGGCACCCTGGGCGGCCTCGATCCAGCGCGGGTGGTCGAGGGAATCAAGGCGAGCTACGCCCGCAGTTTCGTGGCCGAGACCGACGGGCCCAAGATCCTCGACGGCAGCTACGACCCCACCTTCGCCATCGGCCTGGTGGCCAAGGATGCCGGGCTCGGCTTGGCCATGGCGCGGGAATTCGGCGTGCCGCTCCGCCTCTTCCCGGTCATGCAGGAGATCGTCGAGCAGGCGCGGACGGCCTATGGCGACGGCGCCGGCAATCTAGTCACCGCGCGGGTCTACGAAGACGCGGCGAAGATCGCCTTTCGCCCGAAAGGCTAGATCAGCGCCCGCGGCCGGTTGCCACGGCCTGCCCGGCGATGGCCAGGAGGACGATGCCGGCGCCCATCATCTCGCGCGGGGCGATGGCCTCGCCGGCGAAGAGCCAGGTCCAGATCGGGGCCAGCACGATTTCCGAGAGGCTGAGCAGCGCTAGCACCCCGGCGGGCACATGGCGCGCGCCGCGCACGAAGCACAGCATGCCGAGGCCGATCAGGCTGCCGCCCATCAGCATCACGATCAGCACGTCGTCCAAGGGCATGTCGAGATCGTCGGTGCCTCTGGCGAAGGCGATCGCGAAACTGGCGACGAGTCCGATCAACGCGCCCCAGCACACCGTCGGTAGCATCTCCACCTGGCGGCCGTAGCGCAGCATCACCGATAGCCCCGCGAAGCCGACCGCGACAAGCAGGGCGTAGAAGCTGCCGAGCAGCTGCAGATCGCTCCGTTCGCCGGACACCATCACCCCGACTCCCGCGATGGCCACCACCATCGCGGCCCAGGTCAGGCGCGAGGGGCGTTCCCCCATCAGGGCCCAGGCCATCGTGCCGGCGAGGAAGGGGGCGAGGCTGATGATAAAGACGGCATTCGCGGTCGAGGTGTGCACGACCGCGAAGACCATGAAGACCGAGGCAACGGCCTGGCAGACGCCGCCCAGGATCGCGGGCAGCCCGGCGCGCCGGAAGCTGGTGAGGATGCGGCCGCGCTGGCCCAGGATCAGCGCGATGATCAGGAAAAAGAACTGGCCGTAGAAGCGCCAGAAGGCGATGACCTCGCTGGGGCTCTCGTCCGTCCAGCGGATCGCCAGGCTCTGCAGGCTCCAGAACACCCCGGCGCCCAGCACCAGGGCGGCGCCCACCGCCGGCCGGGCGATCGGCATGTCTTCCAGGCTGCCGGTGCGGGGCGGAAGTTCCCGGCCCCCGGTCGCGCTCATGAAGAGGGGTTCACGGGCGTCGGGCCGCGGCGTCGCGGATCGCCCG
>JABIRQ010000334.1 GCA_018699755.1 Rhodospirillaceae bacterium
CAAAACCGCCTCGATAGTGCGCGCCGCAAGGGCGTGGCCTTCCGGGCTGTAGTGAGAGCCCGGGTAGTAGAACAGAGCGGTCCCGTCGGCGGCCGCTTCGAAGGCCGGGACGAGATCGATAACGGGCAGATCGAGGCTGCGAGTGATATCGAGAACATCCGCCCGCAGCCGCGTCAGGGAGTCGGTCGGGCGGAACAGAGTGTTCCAGGACGGCAGATAGACGAAGACCATGCGTCCGCCCCAGCCACGGATGTCGTCGCGCGCCCTGGCCAGAACGCGCCCGAACAACGCCAGGTCCGGCGGCGGGGCGGGCGCTGTCGCGCCGAACAGCCGGCGCAGGCCTCGCAGCTTGGCGATGCCCAGCAGGCGGCGACGCCGGGCGTCGCGCTCTTCCGTCGCGGCCGCGACGAGTTGTTCGTCGGCATAGGCCGAAAGGGCGGCATCGATCGCGGCCTGCCGGTTCGCCAGGTTCTGATCGAAGGCCGGGTCCAGATAGCGCATCAGCAGAGGGCTGAACGCTTCGCGCGGCAGGTCGATCAGCAGATCATTGCCTTCGTAGTAGAGCCAGATCACGGCGTCGGGGCGCAGCGTCCGGGCGAATTCGCGCAGGGCGGCAAGAGTCAGCAATGGACCGTTATGGCCCGCGCCGAGGGAGACTGTCGCCGGCTCCGCCGCGCGCAGGCGCGCGACCAGGCCCTGGCCGTCGGGCGCGCACTGGCCCTGGGCGAAGGAATCGCCGATCGCGAGGATGCGTGCCCGCCCTACCGGTCCGGTCCAGGTCCCGGGCGGCCAGGTCCTGGACGGGTTGTGGAAGCCGTGGCGGTCGGCTTCGTAGGCCAAGTAGCCGCCGGCCTCGCGGCAGACCACGGTGACAACGCCGCCGATGCCCCCCACGGGCAGGACCTCCTCGCCGTCGATGCGGATGACCGAGCGGGCCACGCCGTCCTCGGGCGGGGCGAGCAGCAGGGCGGGATGGACGAAGGGAAAGGCCGCGACGCCGTCGGCACGCAAATCGCGCACGACCTCCAGTCTGCTGCGCGGATCGTGCTCCAGGCCCCGCGCGGCGCTGGCCGCTTCGCCGGGATCGCCGGGCGCATAGGTCAGATAGATTTCCGCGCCGTAGACCGAAACCAGGGCGGCGATCAGGCAGACCGCCAGCAGCATGCGCGATTCGGCGCGCAACAGAAGGGCGCCCAAACACATCGCGGCGCCGATCGAGGGCAGGGCGTAGAAACCGACAGGCAAGGCCTGGCCGACGGAAGCGGTGCGCAGCAGGGCATAGCCGAGGACCGCCAGGCAGGCGGCTCCGGCAAGAAGGAGAATGAGGGTGGCGAGGCGTTTCATGGGCCCTCCGGTCTGCGCTTCGAGGCGGGCGTGACCGGCGTCAGAATAAGGACCGCGAGCGGCCCGCGCCACGTCTGGCCTTCGCTTGCCATGCCATAGCGATTTCAGTAGTGTCCGCAGCCTTCGCGTCGGCGGCGCCGTCTTGCGAAGCGCGATGCGCCCGTAGCTCAACTGGACAGAGCACCTGACTACGGATCAGGAGGTTGGGGGTTCGAATCCTCCCGGGCGCGCCATTTTTTCAAAGACTTAGCCGAAATCGCTGAAATCGAAAATCCTCCGGGGTAACGCCTGGGGTAACAGCAAGAATTAGCGCGCGCCATGCGAACCGGGCGTTGCGTATGGGGTGACGGGCGAACCAGTGCCTCGATATTCAGGCAGATCGGCGCGTCGGGTCAGGCTGAATCGATCGCGAAGTCCTCGCAGCCGGCCCGCCGCCACGGCCCGTGCAGGAGGTGCGGCAGGGGCTTCGGCGGCGCGAAATGTCTGCCGAACTGCGGGAGGTACTGAAACAGCATTGTCGAGTTCCGGTTGTCGGCCGAAACTTTCCCGATGATCGAGAGTAGGTTCTCCATCCGTCGCCGGCTCATCGTGACGTTGAGCACGAGTAGACGTTGAGCACGAGTATAGGCGCCCGAGCGCCCAGAGAGCCCGAGGCCCACATATTCGCGATACTGTAGCGCGGTCCGCAGCATACTCTTTCGCCCCGCTCGATTGGGCCGGCCAGGTCCGTGCCCTGGTTGGCTTCGAGCGCGAAGAGCCGGTATCTCCCGCACGAGATAGTCGGAGTCCGTCACCGGCAACAATCGGAACGCCGTTGCGTCTTCCTGATTGTAGCGATAGGTCGCGCCCATATAGACGCGCTCATAGGAACTGGACTGGTTGATGACCCAGAGGCCTGATCCTCCAGGTTCTCGCGGACATCGCGCCGGAAGCCGAGCCGGACCGGATCGATCCCGCAGTCAGTTTCCGGGATCAGCTGGACATCGATTCGATGGACTTCCTCAACTTCGTGATCGCGCTCCACAATAAGTTCGGCGTCGAGATCCCGGAGACGGACTACCCGAAGCTCTCCACTCTGAACGGAGCCGCCGAATATCTCGGCACCGCCAGGTCAGGCGCTTCCAGTCGCACAGAACAAGCGCGGTGAAAGGGACCCGAAGACGGTCATCGAGAGGTCTAAGATCTTATGATCGACCGTTCCGACGCAGTGGTCGATCCGAGAGGAAGCGATCGAGATCTTCCGCGCGCTGATCGGCGAAATCCGACCTTGTCCCAGGGCACGGGTCCGCTCCCTTGCAGAACGATCCGGGGCCTCTCGCCATAGCCGGATCGAGCGCCCCGTCCCAGCGGTGGGCCGCCTAGATCGCCCGTCGCAGAATCAACCCTTGATCGGGTGTATCTCGCTCGACTCATGATTCGGTGCGGGATCGGCTTCAGGGACGACGATTTTCTTGATTTCAAGAAAACCGATTCGAGTTTCCGCCCCATCGAAACACGGCTAGTCTGCAACAGCAGCGGCATCGGGCCGCCGTCCACATGGGAAATGGCATCCCGATCGCCGCCGTGTCGTTGTGCAGATATGTGGCAGGGACCATGAGCGCGACCGACAACGCGGCGGAGACAGCAGGCCGACGAGGGGCCGGACCGGCCACGGCTCCCGCCGTCTCACCGGCCGATATCCTGGACATACTGGGCGCCGCGCTGCGCGATTTTCGCGCCGCACCGGCCCATGATCTGGCGCTGGGCGGCTTCTACGCAGTCGGCGGTTGGCTGCTGGCCCTGCTTCTGCTGGTGCTCGACCTGCCGTTTCTCGTCTATCCGCTCGCGGCCGGTTTTGCCCTCGTCGCGCCGTTCGTGGCGGCTGCCTTCTATGCGGTGAGCCGTATCCTGGAACGCGGCGAGATCGTCACATGGCGCGGTATCTTCGCCTCGGTCCGCCAAGCGGCGACATCCGACATCGGCTGGATGGCGCTGGTGACCGGCTTCTCGCTCTTCATCTGGATGGACATTGCCGCCCTGTTCTTCTTCGGCTTTCTGGGATTCGCCAGCGCCCAACTAAGCCTGCCCAGCCTGCTGGACCTGATCTTCACGACGCCGAAGGGGCTGCTGTTCCTCGCGCTCGGGCACTTCGTCGGGGCGATGATCGCGTTTGCGGTCTTCTCGTTCTCGGTCACGTCCTTCCCGATGCTCTTCGACCGGAACGTCGATTTTATCACCGCCATGATCACGAGCGTGAGGGTGGTTGCCGCGAACCGGTTCTTCATGATCCTGTGGTGTGCGACCATCGCCGCGCTGACCGGCGTCTCCCTCCTGTCGGGACTGATCGGTCTTTTCGTGATCCTGCCGGTCCTGGGTCACGCCTCTTGGCACCTTTACCGGCGCCTGTTGCCGCTGGACGGCCCGGGCGCCGACGCCTGAGATCTGGCTAAGCACCCATACGGTCCTGATCGGCGCCGCCTCGCGCCGAAAGCGGTGGGGAATGCGACGTAACAACTGGAGATTTGCTATGAGCATCGCGACTATCACCGCGGAGGGACGCGGCGCGACCGACCGGCTGCTGAGCGCCGTGGCGGCGCGGCTCGCCGCCGAGGGACGCCGCCCCGTGGGCGTGGTCAAAACGATCACGGGACGCCCGTTCGCCGACCACTGCGACATGGACCTCCAGGTTCTGCCGGACGGGCCCGTGATCCGCATCACCCAGGATCTGGGCGCCCATTCCGCGTCCTGCCGGCTGGATGCCGGGGCGCTCGAGGCGCGGCCTTGGCGCTCTCGGTCGGTTTCGGCGGATCGACGACGGCGGCCTTGGTCGAACTTATCGAGGTGGGTCCGCCGGCGGTGGGCGCGGACGCCGGCGGTCCGGGCGGTGCGATGACCGCGGGGCCGCCCGGCTCGATCGGGCCCGCTTCGACGGCTTTGGCCGAGCCCATCGACCCGGGCTGCGGCTTCTTGGCCGTGGATGTCGTGATGCCGGAGGCGGCCGTCTGGCCCTTGCCGCCGCTGGCGATCTGGGGGACCAGGGTGACCGTGATGATATCGTCGTATTTGTTGTCTGCACCGGTCGCCGAATCGATGGCCCAGCCGACGGCGCCGCCGATCAGCAGATTGCCGAACGTGGTGCTCTCCACGTCCGACGTCAGGGTCGCGGTCGCGCGCTGGTAGCCCTCTTTTCCGCAAACGATGTCGATATCGTGCTTCGTCTTCTTGATGACGAGGCCGCTCGGCGTGTGGACGTTGCCGATCACGCGGCCTTCGCGGGTGAGGGTGCAGTTCGCCTCCTTGGGATTGGAATCGATGGTGATCTGCTGAGACGTCCCGCTGACGATGGAGGCGCAGCCGGCGACCAGGACAAGGATGCCGGTCGTTTTGACGATTCGTCTTATGGGATCCCCCCGTTCCCCCGCCGTTTCGGCGATCTGGCCTAGACCGGCGGCAGCACCTGATCCATCCGGATCCAGGCGACGGCGACCGAGCCGAAATTGGTCTCGTATTCGAACAGGCCCCAGCCGTCTTTCTGGTCGACCAGTTTCAAGGGCACGTCCGCGGGCATGGTGACCGCTGGGCTTTCCGGGAACGGACGGCGATGGGCCGTCACCGACCCGTTGACGGTGTACCAGCGGGGCCCTGGATCGACCGTTTCCTCCTCGAACACCTCGTCTTCGCCCAGCAGGCTGTCATCGAGCAGCGCCGTGTCCTGAGCCTGCGCCAGGGCGAGCGCCTCCTGGTCGGCGGCCATGGCGGCGGCGGTG
>JABIRQ010000161.1 GCA_018699755.1 Rhodospirillaceae bacterium
CGTCCGGCCGCCCAAGCGCAATTCCGACCACTACAACTACGCCCGCCGGGGCATCCCGGCCTTGCGCCTGGTCGCCGGTTTCGACGAGCCGGACTGCCGCGTCGGCCTGATCCTCACCCCCGCCGACACCCGCGACAAGGCGCCGGCGGCGGAGTTGAAGAACGGCACGATGGCCGCCGCCGCGATGGTCTGGCGGGCGCTCAACCAGCCGGGCCCGGTGGCGCCCCACAAGACGGACGAGGAAGCCGCCGAACTGGTCGCGGGCCTCGAATAGGCTGACGGCCGGCGCGCCCCCTGCATAAGCTCCGGACGATTGCGGCTAGTCGTCGAGCCGCGCTTTCTTGACCCCCGCCCGCTCGCACCAGAAATCGCAGAGCGCGGAGAAGTCCTTGCCACCCCAACCGCCGGCCCTAGCTTGGCTCAAACTTTCACGCGCCGCGGCGACGATCGGCAGCGGAACCTGTTCCCGATTGGCGCTATCCAGGATCAAGGACAGGTCCTTATGGGCCAGGTCGATCGCGAAACCGGGCACCGTATCGTCCCGAAAGACCTTGGTCGCGTAGTTTATCTTGAGCTGGCCGTTGGTCGCCGTGGTGCCGTGGATCACGTCCAAAGTGGTCGGAAGGTCGAGGCCGAAGGCCTGGCTCAAGGCCATCGCCTCCGCGTTCATCATGCAGGAGGTGATGGCCAGGAAATTGTTGACCAGCTTGGTCCGCGTCCCCGCGCCTGGGCCGCCGCAGCGGTGGATCGTCGTGCCCATCGCCTCGAGCAGGGGCTTTACCCGCGCGAATCCGGCATCCGTCGCGCCGACCATGAACAGGCTTTCGCCCTTCTCGGCATGGCTGGCGAGGCGGCCGACCGGGGCGTCGACGAACTCCGCGCCCGCCTCGGCGCAGGCGTCGGCCAGGGCGTCCGTGGTCTGGGGCAGCACGGTCGACATGTCCAGAACCAAGCCGCCCTTCTTCAGATTGCCGAGCACCCCCTCGGCTCCGCACAGGACGGCTTCGACCTCCGGCGGGCCGGGCAGCATGGTCACGACAATATCGGTTTCGGCCGCCAGTTCCGCGACGCTGCCGGCCTTGCGCCCGCCGACCCCGGCTACGTCGTCCATGCGCACGTCCGAAATATCGTACAAGACCAGCGACATCTGGTTGCGGGCGAGGTTCTTGGCCATCGGGCCGCCCATGCGACCCAGTCCGACGAAACCGATATGTTCGGCCATGCTACACTCCTGTCGCGGTTGCCTCGTTCGGCAACCATGAAAACGACTTCCGCCACCACCAGCAAGCTTTGTGAAGCTCGGCGGTGCGGAAGGGTCTGGTGGGGCGGAGGTTGCGATGTGGAGATACTGGCTCGCCCTTGCGGGGGTGAACGGCGCCTTGGCCGTCGCCCTGGGAGCGGCCGGCGCCCATGCCTTCGCCGCCACCCCGGAAGCCGAGCGCCTGTTCGCGACGGCCCAGACCTACCATCTGTGGCATGTCCCGGCCCTGCTCGCCGTCGCCTGGCTGGCGGAGCGCGGTCTCGACGGACGCGCGCGCATGCTGCCGCATCTGGCGGGCACCGCCTTTCTGCTGGGCATCCTGCTGTTCTCGGGCTCGCTCTACCTCAAGGCCTGGACGGGCGCCGCGCCCGTGCCGCCCCTCGTCCCTCTGGGGGGCCTCGCCTTCCTACTCGGCTGGCTAATCCTGGTCGCGGCGGGTCTGGGCGGGAAACGCCGCATAGCCGAATAAGCATCGCGCGTCGCAGAATGCAGCCCCGTCGTTCAACGGCGTGCGGCGAGGCGCCGGCTGGTTGCGGTCCGGCTGTGGAAATCGGGCGGCTTGCCCGCGATCCAGCGGAGAAAGCGCGCGATATCGGGATGAGCGCGCAAGCGGGCAATCGTGTCGAAGCCGTCGCGCAACTCGCGCTCGGTCAAGGTCGAATGGATTTTCCGGTGGCAGATCGGATGGAGCTGCACGATCTCCCGTCCGCCCTGGCTGCGTGGGACGAGATGATGCCTTTCGCGCCGTCGGCCGAAGATTCGGCCGCATAGGGCGCAGGCTTCCTGTTCCACCGCCATGATCTCGCCTTGATCTCTCCCCTACACTTGGTTCTGACCGTTTCGGTCGTTTGGCCCGCTCCTTGCTGTACGGAGATGAGGCCGTAAACTGGCCCAATGTAATTTGATCCGAGCGATCCGGTGCGCTGCGGCGATATGCGGCTGCGACCGCAGTTCAATACCAAAGGAATGCGCGTCATGAAAAAGATACTGATCGGCCTAGGCGTCCTGGTGATCCTGCTGATTGCCGCGATCGTGATCGTCCCGGCCCTGGTGCCGGTGGAAACCTACTAAGGAGGAAATCTCCAAGCAGGTGGCGGCCGCGACCGGTCGCGATCTCAAGATCAACGGCGATGTCAGCGTTTCCGTCCTGCCCAATCTAGCCATCGAGATCAAGGACGTGACCTTCGGCAACGCCGCCGGCGGGCGGGCCGAGCATATGGCGACCATGAAGCAGCTCACGGTCGATCTGCAGCTCATGCCCCTGCTGTCGGGCGAAGTCGCGGTCGACAAGTTCATCCTGGTCGAGCCGATCATCAATCTCGAAAAGGACGCCAAGGGCCAGGGCAATTGGCTGATGGGCGACGTGAAGCCCGCCGCGGCCGAAGGCACGGCCGCATCCGGCGGCCAGTCGGCTTCGGGCGGCGACGCCCCGGGCTCGGCCCCGGCCATCCGCCTGGGCGAGGTCCGGTTGGAGAACGGCCGGGTCAG
This sequence comes from Rhodospirillaceae bacterium, assembly GCA_018699755.1. GTDB lineage: Bacteria > Pseudomonadota > Alphaproteobacteria > CADEGL01 > CADEGL01 > JABIRQ01. The sequence goes on from JABIRQ010000161.1 coordinate 2,750, forward strand.
CTATTGGGACGGCACGACCGGGACGGAAGAGATCATCAGCGACATCACCATGGAGATATTGCTGCCGGATCTCGACAGCGCCATGGAGATGAACGGCACCTTGACCCGCAACGGCCAGGCGATCGCGATCAAGACGCGTATCGAGACGCCGCGCGCCCTGATGGAGGGCCGCGAAGCCAAGATATCCGAGGAAGTCACCTCGGCCGTCGTCAACCTAACCTTCAACGGCACCGCCCAGATGGGCGCCGAGACCAAGGCGGCCGGACGGGTCAGCCTGGACGTGCCCTCGGTGCGCGAACTGGCGGCCTGGGGCGGAAATCCCCTCGATGTCGAAGGCACTGGATTCGGCCCCTTCAAGGTTGAGGGCGATCTGGACATGGCGGGCGCGCGCATCGCGTTCCGCAACGCGACCATCGCCTTCGACGAGATCAAGGGCAGCGGGCAGCTCAGCCTCGACACCGGCGGCGCCAAGCCTTCGGTCGTGGCGACCCTGGCGGTCGAGATGCTGGACGTGAACCCCTATCTGCCCGAGCCCGTCGAGGGCGCGGGCGGAGACGGCACCGCCGCGAGCGGCGGCTCCGGCGGATCGAGCGGCGGCGCCGCGCCGGCCGGTTGGAGCGACGAGCCGATCGACATGAGCGGGCTGAACGCGGCCAACGCGGACCTTTCCTTCGAGGCCGGCGGCATCCGCTTCCAGAAGTTCGAGATCGGCAAGAGCACCCTCCGCGTCCTGGTCAAGGACGGTCAGCTCAATGTCGAACTCGGTGAAATGGCCCTTTACGAGGGCAACGCGAACGGCAAGGTCGAGCTCTCCGCGCGCGGCGAAACCCCGACCCTGGCAATGAGTTTCGATCTCGCCGGCGTCCAGGCCGAGCCGCTCCTGGTCGCGGCCGCCGATTCGGACACATTGTCCGGCACCGCCAACGGCCGGTTCGCGGTGACCAGCAAGGGCGGCACCCAGCGCCGCATCGTCGAGAACCTGAACGGCAAGGGCGACATGTCCTTTCTCGACGGCGCGATCAAGGGCATCAACCTGGGCGCCATGCTGCGCAATGTCGGCACCGCTTTCCTCGATTCCGGCGCCAGCGAAGCGCAGAAAACCGACTTCGCCGAGTTGAGCGGCACCTTCACCATCGTCAACGGCATCCTTCAGAACGACGATCTGGCCATGAAAGCGCCGCTCTTCCGGGTGGCCGGTGCCGGCATCGTGGACATGCCGGCGCGCACGGTGAACTACCGGGTCGAGCCCAAGGTCGCCGCGACCGGCACGGGCCAGGGCGGCAGCGACGACGCCTCGGGCGTCATGGTGCCAATCGTGGTCTCGGGCCCATGGCACGACCTGAGCTACCAGCCCGACCTGGCCGGTATGTTGACCGATGCCCTGAAGGATCCCTCCAAGATCGTCGACCAGGTCGAAAAGCTTGGCGAAGGGGTCTCGCTCGAAGGCGCCGCGGAAGACGTGACCAAGGGCGCGGAAGGCATGCTCGAGGGCCTGACCGGTGGCGGCGACGAAGCCGGCGCGGCCAAGGAAGGCGAGGACGCCAGCCCCCTCGGGAAGGTCAAGGGCCTGTTCGGCGACTGAGCCGGCCGGTCCCATTCAACGCGAAACGCCGACCCATCCGGGTCGGCGTTTTTCGTTTACCCGGGCCGGCGCCGCAGATCCTTGAGGATCTCCCGCGCCGCGTTATGGCCGGGGATGCCGGAAACCCCGCCGCCAGGATGGCAGGACGAGCCGCATTGGTAGAGCCCGCCCAGCGGCGTGCGGTAGTCGGCGTAATGCGGCACCGGGCGTTTGAAGAAAAGCTGCTCGGGAGACAGTTCGCCCTGGAAGATATGGCCCTGGGGCAGGTTCACGATCTCCTCGATATCCTCGGGCACGAGAAGCTGGGCATGGACGATGTCGTTCGAGAAGCCGGGCGCGAATTCCTCGATCGTATCCAGGACGGTGTTCTTGAAATTCTCCTTCTCGTCGGCCCAGTCCGCGCCGTCGAGCTTGTAGGGCGCATGGCCGCCGAAGAAGTTCACGACATGCTTGCCTGCGGGCGCCAGGGACTCGTCGACCACGCTGGGGCTGACCGGCGTGATGAAGGGGCGCGCCGAATAGCGGCCCCATTTGGCGTCGTCGTAGGCCGCTTCCAGATACTCGATCGTCGGGCCGATATGGACATAGGTGGGATAGTCGAAATCTCCCAGCGCGCCATCCGCCAGGGCCTTGGGCAGGCCCGTGTATTGCGGTGGCCGCTCGCACGCGACGTTCATCTTGAAAGCGGTCGAGAAGGTGCGGTAGTCGCGCACGTCGCGCAGCAGCTCGGCAGTCAGATGGCCCGGATCCAGCATCTGCAGGAACAGGGCCTTGGCGCTGGCATTGGAGACGACGGTCTTCGCCTCGTATTCCCGCCCGTCCTCGGTGACGACGCCGATCGCCTTGCCGCCCCGCACCGTGATCTCGGCGATGGGGGAATTCGTCTCAACATCCATGCCCAGGGTCTTGCCGTAGGATTCGATGGCGGCGGTGATCGCCCCCATGCCGCCCCGGATGAAGCCCCAGCCGCCCGCGCCCTCATGCTCGCCCATGATGTGATGCATGATGACGTAGGCCGAGCCGGGGGTACGCGGCCCGGCAAAGGTGCCGATGGAGGCGTAGTAGGCCAGCACGGCACGGATGCGCGTGTCCTCGAACCAGCGCTTGAGATAGTCATCGGCGCTCATCGTCATCAGGTCGACGATGCGGAAGACCTTGTCGCCGACCTTCCGGTTGCGCCAGAGCAGCCCGGCCATGTCCTTGAAGGTCTTCCAGTCGCGCTTGCTCGGGTCCGGCGGGGTTTCCCAGAGCAGCTTGCGAACGATCGCCGCGCTTTCGTTCAGGTAGCGGTCGAACTCCGGATAGATCGCGGCGTCGTGGTTCGAGAAGCGCCCGAACTGGCCTTGGGTCTTGGCGACATCGTCCGAGAAGACGATGTAGTCGTCGCCCTCCAACGGCGAGAACATGTCGCTGCAGGGCAGAACCTCCAGCCCATGCTTGCGCAGCTCCAGATCGACGATGATCCGCGGGTGCAGAAGGCTCATCAGGTAGGAGAAGGTCGAGGCCTTGTAGCCGGGATGAATTTCCTCGGTCACAGCCGCGCCGCCGATCACCGGGCGGCGCTCCAGCACCTTGACCTTGAGTCCGGCGCGGGCGAGATAGGCGCCGCAGACTAGGCCGTTATGGCCCGCGCCGATGACGATGACGTCGTAATCCTCGGCCATCCCCCTACCTCCGTCGCACCTCCGGTTCCTACTCGGCCGCCAGGGCTTCCGCCGCCATGGCCTTCAAGGCCGTGCGGTCGACCTTCTTCGCGCCGGTCAGCGGCATCTTCTCCAGGATGAAGACCCGGCGCGGGTGCATATAAGCCGCGCCGTGCTCGAAGAAATATTGGCGCAACTCCTCCGCCCCGGTCCAGCCCCGCTTCTTCTCCACGACATAGGCAACGGGCACTTCACCCTTGGTATCGTCCGGCATGGGCACGACGGCGACATCGGCGACGTTCGGATGCTCCATCAGGACGTTCTCGACCTCCTTGGGGTAGATGCTTTCGCCCGCGCAGCTGATGCGGTCGTCGATCCGGCCCACGACCTCGATATAGCCCTGCTCGTCCGAGCGCACGATGTCCTGGGTGCGGAACCAGCCGTCGGCCAGCAGACGCTCGGCCGTCACCTCGGGCAGATTGTGGTAACCGACCAGGTTGCCCGGCGCGCGCACCAGCAACTCGCCCATCTCGCCCACGGGCAGGTCCCTTGACGGATCGGCCGGGTCGACGATGCGCAGTTCCACCCCCGGATAGGGCAGGCCGGTGGTGCCCTGCTTGGTCACCCCCCAGCGCGGATTGTTGCAGACGAAGCCGCATTCGGTGAGGCCGTAAGCCTCAAGCATCGGCGCCATGCGGTTGGTGAACTCCGCCAGCAGATCCTCCGGCACCTCGGACGAGCCGCAGATGACGAAACGCAGGCTGGAGCAGTCGTTCTCGGCCAGCACTTCTTCCTCGCGCAGCATCATTTTGTACATCGCGGGAACGCCGGTGGTGTAGGTGCAGCCCTCGTGCGCGATCGCCCGGATCATCGCGGCGGGATCGACATCGTGCAGGATGACGACCGAGCCGCCGCATTCCAGCATGGAGAACAGGCCCCCATACATGCCGTTGGCGTGAAACATGGGCACGGCCAGCAGGCAGCGCTCGTCAGGGCCGTAGAGCATGGCGCGGCGCAGGTTGCGGGCCATCCAGTCGACCCCGGCATGGGTCAGCAACACGCCCTTGGGCTTGCCGGTCGAGCCGGAGGTATAGGAGATGAACGCCAAGTCGTCGGGCCGCTTCTCCGCGATCTCCCGCGCGTCGGACTGCTCGTCCAGCCAGGGATCGTAGAGCCGAGTGCCCTCGGCTTCCTCGTCCATGACGAAGACATGGTCCAACCCGTCGACCTCGGCCGCCAGGCGAGGCGCCTCCTCGGCGAAATCGGCCGAGCAGAACAGCACCTTCGCGCCCGAATCGCTCATGATATGGGCGAGGGTCTTGAGGTGCGCGCGGGTCGTCGCCGGGGTCGCCGTGGCGCCGGTGCGCAGGGCGCCCAGGATGCATTCGACGAAGCGGTGATCGTTCTTGACCAGGACGGCGACATGGTCGCCTTCGCCGATGCCGAGACCCCGCAAGCCGTTCGCGACACGGTTCGTGCGCCGCTCCAGCTCGCCGTAGGTCAAGCGGGTATCGCCGTAGATGATCGCTTCCTTGTCCGGCCAAATGGCCAGCGGCAGGTCGAAGATCGTGCCGAAATTCATGACTGCGCTTTCCGCCCCTCAACCCCATCGAGGCGCGGAGTCTGGTCGCCGTGCGGCGCCGCCGTCAAGACAGGCGGCGCGAGCGGGACCCGACTCCGGCGGGGTGGACGGCCCCTCCGAAGACGGTCCATAACGGACGAACCCGTCTGTACGAGAACAAGGACCGCATGTCATGAAATCAAGCTTCCTGGCCCTGGTCCTGGCGATGGCGGTTATGGGAAGCCACGCGCAAGCCGCCGAGGAGGGAGATCCCGCGCGCGGCCATGCCTTCGCCAAGGCCAATTGCGCGCGGTGCCACGCGGTCGGCCTGAAGGGTGCCAGCCCGCTGCCCGAGGCCCCGCCGTTCCGCACCCTGCCCGCGAAGTGGCCGCCAGAAAACCTGGCCGAAGCCCTGGCCGAGGGCATCATGGTCGGTCACACGTCGATGCCCGAATTCACCCTGGAACCGGAAGAGATCGACGATTTCATCGCCTATCTCAACGTGCTGGGCGGCGAGTGAGTAGCCGCGCGGCACACTAGGGGTCTACGGCAGGCCCGGCTCCTCGTCGCAGCACACCGCCAGCACCGGCACGGAGGCGGCGTTGGGCAGGGACAGGACCATGGAGACGAGGCCGGCGATGGTCTCCGGATCGGTCAACCTGTCCCGGTCCGGCCGGCCTTCGGCCATGTCCGTGTTGGTCGGTCCGGGGCAGATCGCGGTCGAGCGGATTCCGTCCTCCCAGCATTCGCGCCAGGTGCCCTGGCTGAGCGCCATCGCGGCATGCTTGGTGATGCAGTAGTCCATGGACCCGTTGACGTAGCGCAGGCCGGAGCGCGAGTTGATGTTGACCACGCGCCCCGCGCCCGTCTTGCGCAGATGGGGCAGGGCCGCCACCGTCAGGCGATAGGGCGCGACGACGTTGATCTCGAAACTCTCCTGCAACCGGTCCTCGTCGAATTCGTCGATCTCGTGCAGATGCAGGATGCCCGCGTTGTTCACGACCCCGTCGATGCGGCCGAAATGCTCGGCCGTGGCATCGACCCAGGCCGCCGCGGACTTGCGGTCCTGGGCATCGAAATGGTGGCTCATCACCCGGTCGTCGGCAAAATCGGCAATCGCCGCCTTCAAGGCATCCGCGCGGCGTGCGCCCAGGCTCAGGCTATAGCCGTCGGCATGGAGCTTCCTGGCCGTGGCCAGCCCGATGCCGCGGTTGGGCCCGGTCACCATGACGACCCGGCCCGCGGCCGGCAGGAACGGCGGTTGTTTCTCGGGCATGACACACTCTCCTCTTTCTCTGTTTATCGGCCAACCGTGGCGGCCCCGGCGTTACATCGTCGGGACGATGGGCTGGGTTTCGTCGCGCCGGGGAAAGAACATATAGCCGCCGTCGAGGCGGGTGATTCCACCGGTCACGGCGCTCGACAGATCGCTGGCCAGGAAGATCGCGGCCTTCGCCACCTCCTCGGGCAGGATCAGCCGGTCCAGCGCGATCTTCGAATAGAAGTCGCGGGCCAGCGAGTCCTCGACCGGCTCGCCCCGCGCCTTGGCGCGCCCCTCGATCCGGCCCATCAGGGCCTCCGACGCCACGGTCCCGGGGCTGATCGCGTTGACCCGGATGCGGTAGGGGCCGAGATCCTGGGCCATCGCATCGGTCATCGCGATCACCGCCGCCTTGCTCGCCGAATAGGCGGCGAGCTTGGGATCGGGCGCCCAGCCGGTGATCGAGGCGATGTTCACGATGCTGCCCCCGCCGCCCGCGCGCATCAGCGGCACGGCGGCGCGGCTGCACAGCATCGCGCCGCGCACGTTGACGGCGAAGACCTTGTCCCATTCGGCCGCGTCGATCTCCTCGACCCGTCGCTGGGGCGGGACCAGCCCGGCGTTGTTGACCAGGGTATCCAGGCCCTTCAGAGCGCCGAACGCCTCGGCCACGGCCGCCTCGTCCGAGACGTCCAGCGCCATGGCGCGGCCGCCGATCTCCTTGGCGACCCGCTCCGCCCCGGCGGCATCCCGGTCCGCGACGACAACCGACGCGCCTGCCTCGACGAAGCCCCTGGCAATGGCCGCGCCGATACCGTTGCCCCCGCCGGTCACCAGGGCCGTTTGCCCCGCCAACAACCCCGCCATCGCGATCCTCCCCCGCTCGATTCGGAAATGCCCGGCCACTATGCCGGATCGCGACGGCCGCCGTCTCCCGCCCTTCGACGCGAAATTGCGCGGTTTCGCCGCGAATCGCGGCGGTTTGCGCGGAAAACGCCAGGATCGAGCGCCGGCAACCCGTTGCGCGGAAAGGAAGATCTCCGACGCTCAAGGGTTTGCGCGGCGACGAACTGACCGACGAGGCCTTGGACCGCTCCGACGGAGGAAGGTTCATGTCGAGTTTCGTCCACGACTGTTCCTCTTTCTTCACGAAGCGCTACGAGGAGTAGCCTCGATCCAGGATCCGCTCCCGGCCCCTTTCGGGCCGGGGCGGTGCCTTTCCGCCACTTGAACCCAGACGGAGCAAGACATGACCGAAAATACGGCACTCGACGCAATCCATGACGACGACCTCGGCGACGAGGCCCTGGACAAGATGGGCCGGGGGAAGATCTGCCACCATGTCTCGGCCCTCTCCTTCTGGCCGAACAAATGTGACATCGACGTTTGACGCATCGGAATCCGGCGCGCCGGATCGGGGCTGTCTCGCCGCTTAAAACAATAGGGAGGACACCATGTCCGAAAATATCGAGCTCGACACGATCCAGGACGACGACCTCGTGGACGAGGCCCTCGATCGAACGGCCGGGAAGGCCGCCATGTGCGGCGTGATGTCCTGCGGCCCGAAGTAATCCCGGCGCCTGATCCAGGTCCGTCGAAACACCAGGGAGAACGACATGTCCGAAAATACCCCACTTGAACCAACCCACGACGACGACTTCGAAGACGAGGCGCTCGATCGCACCGATGGCGGAAAGCTGACAGCGACAGCGGGCATCTGCTTCTGCAAGCCGTAACGGCGGCCAGATAGGTCGCCGATCCGGCATCCCGTTCCGGCTCCTTCCGGGCCAGGACAAGGCCCGAGCGCATGGCTCGATCGAACGGCCCGTCCCCACTGCCATAACAGGGCGTGGCGGCCGTTCAGGCCGTTCGACCGTCGGCGCCGGGAGGAGTCCGACCGGGACAGATCGAGCCTCCAGGGCCAGGCTTCTCTCGGCGGAACGGGTGCGCTACCCGTCCCCGAATAACCGTTTCCAGAGACCCCTGGAGGCCGTCCGGGCCCGCATTTCCCACCCGCATTTCCAAAGCGCGAACCATTCGACCGGGATTGTGCCGGCGCCTCGGCCAACGATACAGTGCGGCAAATCGACCGGGGTCCCCCACCATGCGCCGTACCGCTCTTCTGCTCGCCCTTGCCCTCGTCCTCGCCGCCTGTGCGGCGCCGGCGCCGGTTGCCCTGCCGCCGAGCGCGCGCGCCGATCTCGATACGTCTTGGGTCGATGCAAACGGCTATCGCTGGCCGCCCGACAACGGCTTCGCCGGCGTGGCGGCGCCGATCGTTCTGCCGGCGGGGGTGCTGCTCGACCGGTTCGGCGGCGAGACCGGCCGGTTCTTCAGTCCGAAAGGCGCCGCCTTCGCGGCCCGAGCGCTGCCAACCGTTTGCGCGGCGCTGCCCTATACCAGCTATCGCGTCGCCGCGCCGCTGCCGGTCTGGATCGGCCGCGCGGCCGCGTGGTTCGACGAGCCGGGCGGCGCCACCCAGGTGCAGACCGACGCCACCGCCGCGCAACTGGTCGCCGACGGCACCCTGGTCCGCCTGCCGGCACAGCCGGCGCCATGCGGCCCCTGATCGACGAAAAGGGACTCTCTCCGGCCGGTAGAGACTGTGCCGTCGCCCCACCAAACTAGGGGGGCGAGCCGTTTCGTTTTCTGCCGCCTTGTTCGTTTGCCCGATCGCATGAACCGATCGCGCGAATCGAATGGGCGAAGGGGCTCGAACCGCTGGCCCGGTAACGCCCGGCCCGACTAAATGGGGCATGGCGCGGGACGAGGAGGGGACCGAGATATCCTGATCGTCGGGGCGGGCTGATGGGCTGCGCCGCCGCCTA
>JABIRQ010000320.1 GCA_018699755.1 Rhodospirillaceae bacterium
GGGCGGAATGCACCAGGGCGAGCTTCTGGTCCTCGCCGGCCGCCCCTCGATGGGCAAGACGGCGCTGGTCACCAATATGGCCTTCGCGGCCGCCAAGGCCTATCGCGAGGAAGTCGCCGACGACGGCACCAAGCGTCAGGTCGACGGCGCGGTGGTCGGCTTCTTCTCCCTCGAAATGAGCGCGGAGGAACTGGCGACCCGCATCCTGGCGGAGGAGGCTCGAATCTCGTCGGCCAAGATCCGCAAGGGCGAGATGAACCAAGAGGACTTCGACCGCCTGGTCCAAGCCTCCCAGCGTTTAGCGGCGGCGCCCTTCTTCATCGACGACACCGCCGCGCTGTCCGTATCCGCCATGCGCACCCGCGCCCGTCGCCTGAAACGCCAGCACGGCCTCTCGTTGATCGTCGTCGATTACCTCCAGCTCCTGCGTCCGCCGACCGAGCATCGCAACGAGAACCGCGTCCAGGAAATTGCCGCGATCACCCGCGCGCTCAAGGCCCTCGCGAAAGAACTGGAGGTCCCGGTGATCGCGCTCTCCCAGCTCAGCCGCGCGGTCGAGCAGCGCGAGGACAAGCGTCCGCAGCTCTCGGATCTGCGCGAATCGGGCACGATCGAGCAGGATTCCGATGTCGTCATGTTCGTCTATCGGCCGGAATACTATCTCGAACGCCAGCAACCCGACATAGGCTCCGACAAGCATATGGAATGGCAGGAGAGCATGGACCGGGTCCACAACCTCGCCGAAGTGATCGTCGCCAAACAGCGCAACGGCCCGATCGGCACGGTGAAACTCTATTTCCGCAAGGAGTTTACCCGTTTCGAGCCCTATTTATCCGACGACCGCGCGCCGGAGCCGCTATAGGGCATGGCGGCGGGGTCAACCGTCCGGCGCAGCACGGGTTCCGTCCTGGAGATCGACCTAGGGGCGATTCAGGAGAATTACCGGCGACTGCTGGGCGTGCTTGACGGTGTGCCGTCTGCCGCCGTGGTCAAGGCCGACGGCTACGGCCTGGGCACCGCGCAGGTTGCAACCGCCCTCCGGGCCGCCGGTTGCCGGATCTTCTTCGTGGCCCATCTGGGCGAAGCCGCCGACCTGCGCGAAACTCTTCCGGATGCCGAGATTTTCGTCCTGAACGGCGCCCTGCCCGGCGCGGAGGCGGACTTCGTCGCCCTCGACCTGCGTCCGGTGCTGAACGGCCTTGGCGACATCGAGCGGTGGGCCGCCCTCGCCCGCGCCGAGGGGCGGGTGCTGGCGGCGGCGCTGCATCTCGACACCGGCATGGCTCGCCTGGGCCTGCCCGCCGACGAACTCGACAGCTTGGCGGACGCCCCCTCGCGCCTGGACGGAATCGCCCTCCGCTATGTCATGAGCCACCTGGCCTGCGCCGAGGAAGCCGACAACCCGATGAACGAGACTCAGCGCCGCGCGTTCGAGGACGTGCGGGCGCGCCTGCCCGCGGCGCCGGGCTGTTTCGCCAATTCCTCCGGCGTCTTTCTGGGCTCGGGTTTCCACTTCGATCTCGCCCGGCCGGGGGTCGCGCTCTACGGCGCAAATCCCACGCCGGGACGGGCCAATCCGATGGCCGGGGCGGTTCGCTTGAGCGCGCCGATCCTGCAGGTCCGCGCGATTGACCCCCCTGCTAGCGTTGGCTACGGTGCGACCCACAAAATTGACCGACCGGCGCGCATCGCAACGGTCGCGGTCGGTTACGCCGACGGATACCTTCGGTCGCTGAGCAGCAGCGGCCGGTGTCATTTGGGGGGGTATGATGTGGCGGTCGCGGGGCGCATTTCGATGGACCTGATCACCCTGGACGTGACCGGGGTTCCGGCCGAGATCGCCCATCCGGGCGCCGAGGTCGAGATCATCGGTCCGGGTCAGACGATCGACCAGGTGGCGGAGCGGGCGGACACCATTCCCTACGAGATTCTGACGAGCCTGGGACGGCGCTACAGCCGGGTCTATACGGGAGGCACGGACTAACCGTGCCTATTCTCGCACCCATCGGGCGCGTCTTCCTGGCTTTTCTCGAGGCCACGGGGCGGCTCGGCAGATTCGCCATTACGGGCGTGTCGCATTGCGCCCGTCCGCCGTTCTTTCCGCGCCTGATCGGCCATCAGATGGTCGAGATCGGCTATTACTCCCTGCCCGTGGTCGGACTGACCGCGATTTTCACGGGCATGGTCCTGGCCCTCCAAAGCTATACCGGATTCGCTCGTTTCAACGCCGAATCGGCGATCGCCGCCGTCGTCGTCCTATCGATCACGCGCGAATTGGGGCCGGTGCTCGCGGGCCTCATGGTGGCCGGCCGCATCGGCGCCGCCATGGCCGCCGAGATCGGCACAATGCGGGTGACCGAGCAGATCGACGCCCTGACGACCCTGTCGACCAACCCGTTCAAGTATCTGGTCGCGCCCAGGCTGATCGCCGGCACCCTGATGCTGCCCTGCCTCGTCGTCGTCGCGGATATCATCGGCGTCTTCGGCGGCTATCTGATCAGCGTCTACAAGCTGGGCTTCAATCCGAACACCTATCTGAAGCTGACCTGGGACTTCCTGGAGCCGCTCGACGTCATCTCCGGCCTCGTCAAGGCCTCCGTCTTCGGCTTCCTGGTCGCGCTGATGGGCTGCTATCACGGCTATCACTCCAAGGGCGGCGCCCAGGGCGTGGGCTTGGCGACGACCAATGCCGTCGTCTCTGCCTCGATCCTGATCCTCGCCTTCAACTACATCATCACCACCCTGTTCTTCGGGACATGAGGTTCTTCGGGACATGAGCCGCTTCCAGGCATGACCATCGGCACTCCCAAGATCGCCCTGCGCAATCTGCACAAGCGCTTCGGGGAGAAGCGCGTGCTGACGGGAGTGGACATGGATGTCGCCGCCGGCGAATCGATCGTCGTGATCGGCGGCTCCGGCTCCGGAAAATCGGTTCTGATCAAGAACATCATGGGGCTGCTCCAGCCCGACGAGGGCAGTATCCGCATCGACGGCGAGGAAGTCGTCGGCATGGGCACGTCCGAGCGCGAGCGCGTGATGCGCAAGTTCGGCATGCTGTTCCAGGGCGCCGGCCTGTTCGACAGCCTGCCGGTCTGGGAAAACGTGGCCTTCGGCCTGATCCAGGCGCAAGGCATGGCCCGGGACGAGGCGAAGACCATCGCCCATGAGAAGATGGCCCAGGTCGGCCTGGGCGAGGAAATCGGTGTGCTCTCGCCCGCCGAGCTGTCGGGCGGCATGAAAAAGCGCGTCGGCTTGGCCCGCGCCATCGCGATGGAACCGGAGATCATCTTTTTCGACGAGCCGACGACGGGCCTCGACCCGATCATGGGCGACATCATCAACGAACTGATCATCGATTGCGTGAAGGAGCTGGGCGCGACGGCCCTGACCATCACCCACGACATGGCAAGCGCGCGCAAGATCGGCGACCGCATCGCCATGCTGTTCGGCGGCAAGATCATCTGGGACGGACCAGTGGCCGAGATCGAACGGGCTAACAACCCTTATGTCGAGCAGTTCATCAACGGCTTGGCGGAGGGTCCGATCGAGGCGGCGACGGCATGACCACCGCCCGCACCCCGGCGTCGTGCGACCGATTTCCGACACCTCCGGCCGAAGGAGCGGTCTGACCCTTGGCACGCGCGGTATCCCGTTTCGTCTGTCAGGCCTGCGGCGCGGAGCACCGCAAATGGGCCGGGCGCTGCGATGCCTGCGGCGAGTGGAACTCGATCGCCGAAGAGGCCGCGGCGAAAGCCATCCCCGGCGGCCTGAAATCCGGCAAAGGCAAGCGCGGGCGCGGCGTGCAGTTCGTCGGCCTGGAAGGCGAGGCCGATGCCCCGCCGCGCCGAATCACGGGCATCGCTGAGTTCGACCGGGTAACCGGCGGCGGCCTCGTCCCCGGCTCGGCCTTGCTGGTCGGCGGCGATCCCGGCATCGGCAAATCGACCGTTCTGTTGCAGGCTGCCGGCGCCTTGGCGGCGCGCGGCCACCGCTGCGCCTATATCTCCGGCGAGGAAGCGGTCGACCAGATCCGCATGCGGGCCGAACGCCTGGGCCTCTCCAAAACGCCGGTGGAGATCGCGGCGGCAACCGACGTGCGCGAGATTCTGGCCGGGCTCGACAACGCCGACCCGCCCGCCCTGGTCGTGATCGATTCGATACAAACCATGTATGTGGAGAGCCTGGAAAGCGCGCCGGGCACGGTCGGCCAGGTCCGCGCCAGCGCCCAGGAACTGATCCGCCTGGCCAAGACCCGGGGCTTCAGCCTGATCCTGGTCGGCCATGTCACCAAGGAAGGCGTGATCGCCGGACCCAAGGTGCTCGAACACATGGTCGACACGGTGCTCTATTTCGAGGGCGAGCGCGGCCATCACTTCCGCATCCTCCGAGCCGTAAAGAACCGCTTCGGTCCGGCCGACGAAATCGGCGTCTTCGAAATGACCGATGCCGGGTTGGCCGAGGTGCCGAATCCCAGCGCCCTGTTCCTGTCCGAACGCGGCGAAGAGGACGGCGAGGCCGTCAGCGGGGCGGCCGTCTTCGCCGGGGTCGAGGGCACGCGCCCGGTTCTGGTCGAGATTCAGGCCCTGGTCGCGCCCAGTGCCTTCGGCACGCCGCGCAGGGCCGTGGTCGGTTGGGATTCCGCGCGCCTGCATATGGTGCTCGCCGTGCTCGAGGCGCGCTGCGGCGTCTCGCTCGCCGGGCGCGACGTTTTCCTCAACGTGGCCGGCGGCCTCCGCATCGGCGAGCCGGCGGCCGATCTGGCCGTCGCCGCCGCCCTGCTCTCCTCCCTCGGCGACCGGCCCGTCGAGAGCGGCACGGTGGTGTTCGGCGAGATCGGGCTGGGCGGCGAGGTCCGCGCGGTGAGCCAAACCGACACCCGCCTCAAGGAAGCGGCCAAACTGGGCTTTCACCGGGCCATCCTGCCGCGTGCCCGGGGCCGCGGTCGGGGCACCGGAGAAACCGCCATCGAGCGCCAGGAAATCGGCCGGCTGCACGAACTGGTCGCGGCCTTCGAGGATGGCGACGCATGATGGAACAGACCGGTTTCACCGTGGGCGATATCGGGGTCGTCGTCGTCCTCCTCCTTTCCGGCCTGCTGGCCTTGAGCCGGGGTCTGGTGAAGGAGGCCTTTGCCCTGGCCGCCTGGGTCGGCGGGGCCCTCATTGCACTGTGGGCCTTTCCCTTGGTGCGGCCCTTTGCGCTCGACTTCATTCCGATTCCCTGGGCCGCCGAGGCGGCCACGGCCATCGGGCTTTTCATTCTCGGATTCATCGCCATATCCCTGATCAGCCGGCCGATCACGAGCCGTGTGCGGGACAGTGATCTGCGGCCGCTCGACCGCTCGCTTGGGTTTCTGTTCGGCCTGCTGCGCGGGGCTGCGCTGATATCGCTCGTCTATCTTCTGATGCTCTGGCTGTGGCAACCGATCGATCACCCGGACTGGGTTCGAAACGCGCGCTCCCTCCCCTTGGTCGAGCGCGGCACGAAGATCCTGCAGCTCTTCATCCCGGATGAGGCGGCGCGCATGGGCGAGGACGCGGCGAGCGATGCGGAACGGCAGATCCGCAAGGGCCAGGAGGCCAGGGAAGCGATCGAAACCTTGGACTCCCTGACCCGCGAGGCCCAGGAAGAGGCCGAAGGCGAGACGCCGGGCCAGGCGCAAGGCCAGGCAGAGGACGACCAGACCGGCTACGATGCGCGGACGCGCAATCAGATGGACCGGCTGAACCAGCAACTGGACGCCACGGAATAGGCGCGGAGATGGCTCGGATGCTCACCACCAATCCCTTCGACGACGACAAACTGCACGAGGAATGCGGCGTCTTCGCCGTTTTCGGGCACCCCGACGCCGCGGCGTTGACCGCCCTGGGCCTGCACGCCCTGCAGCATCGCGGCCAGGAAGCCGCGGGCATCGTGACCTACGATGGCGAGCAGTTTCACAGCCATCGGGCGCTCGGTCAGGTCGGCGATATCTTCGGCTCGGAAGAGGTCATGCGACGCCTCAAGGGGCCGATCGCGATCGGCCATACCCGATACTCCACAACGGGCGAGACAGTGGTACGCAACGTCCAACCGCTGTTCGTCGATTTCGCGGATGGCGGTCTTGCCATCGGCCATAACGGCAACCTGACCAACGCCGTCCATCTGCGCCGCGAGCTGGCGCGGCGCGGCTCGATCTTCCACTCGACGACGGATACCGAGGTCATCACCCATCTGGTGGCGACCAGTCGGCGCACCCGCCTGATCGACAAACTGGTCGACGCCCTGCGCCAGGTCGACGGCGCCTATTCCCTGGTCGCCATGAGCCGTCACAAGATCATGGGCGTGCGCGACCCGCTGGGTGTGCGGCCGCTGGTCCTCGGCCGCCTCGACGGCGCCTGGGTCATGACATCGGAAACCTGCGCGCTGGATATCATCGGCGCGGAATACGTGCGCGACGTGGACCCGGGCGAATTGGTGATCGCGGACGAGAATGGCTTGGAAAGCCTGCGCCCGTTCCCGCCGTCGCCCCGGCGCTTCTGCATCTTCGAATATATCTACTTCGCCCGGCCGGACAGTTCGGTCGAGGGCGAAAGCGTCTACGAGGCCCGCAAACGGATCGGCGCCGAACTGGCCCGCGAATCCCATGTCGACGCGGACGTGATCGTGC
Organism: Rhodospirillaceae bacterium; assembly: GCA_018699755.1. GTDB lineage: Bacteria > Pseudomonadota > Alphaproteobacteria > CADEGL01 > CADEGL01 > JABIRQ01. Next base: position 6,650 of record JABIRQ010000320.1, read on the forward strand.
CGGTGCCGGATTCCGGCGTGCCCGCGGCCCTGGGCTATTCCTCCGAAGCGGGCATCCCATTCGAATACGGCATCATCCGCAGCCACTATGTCGGCCGCACCTTCATCGAACCCCAAGACCGCATCCGCCATCTCGGCGTGAAACTCAAACACAACGCCAATCGTAGCCAGCTTCAAGGCAAGCGCGTGGTGCTGGTGGACGATTCGATCGTGCGCGGAACGACCTCGCGCAAGATCGTCGAGATGGTGCGCGCCGCCGGCGCGCGCGAGGTCCATATGCGCATCTCCAGCCCGCCGACCACCCATTCCTGCTTCTATGGCATCGACACGCCAGAGCGCGCCCAGCTCCTCGCCGCCCAGCACAGCGTCGAGGAAATGGCGCGCCTGATCGGCGTCGATTCGCTGGCCTACCTGTCCATCGACGGCCTCTACCGCGCCATGGGCGAAAAGGACGGCCGCACGGGCGAAACGCGCCGCTTTTGCGATGCCTGTTTCACCGGTGAGTACCCAACTCGCCTGGTCGACCGTTCGGACCTGTCCGGGCCGTCCCAGCTCTCTCTTCTCGCGGAGATCGCCTAAGCGTTATGCGGATGCTCTTCGCCGCCTTTTGCCTCTGTCTGGTGGCGATCGGCCCGAGCTGGGCCGAGTCGCCCC
>JABIRQ010000273.1 GCA_018699755.1 Rhodospirillaceae bacterium
CAGGCGGCGCTCAAGGAACTGATGCGCGGGCGCACCACCCTGGTCGTCGCCCATCGCCTCTCAACCGTGCTCGACGCCGATATCATCTATGTGATGGAGGGCGGCCGGGTGATCGAATCGGGCAGCCATGGCGAACTGATGGCGCGCGGCGCGGTCTATGCCCGGCTCTACGCCCGCCGGGCCGGGGAGGACACGCCGGAGGAGGTCCTGAAAATCCCCTCCGAAAGCGACCCGAAAGCCGATACGGCAACCGATTCGACCACCGCTGGGGCGCGGGCGGCGCGCGCCCGGGCCTAGAGCCATGCGCTTCCTTCGCGGCCTGCACCGGAGACCGCCCGTCCGGCGCGCGATCGCCGCGCTGGTCGCCGGCTATGTCCGCCTGGTCCACGCCACCAGCCGCTGGACCATGGAGGGTGAGGAGCATGCGCGCGCGGGCGGCGAATCTTTCATCTTCTGCTTCTGGCACGGCCGCATGCTGATGCTGCCGCCGGCCTGGAAGGCCGGCAGGCCGGTGCGGATGCTGATCTCGCGCCATGCCGACGGCCGGCTGATCGCCGAGGTGATCCGCCGCTTCGGCATCGGCACCGTCGCCGGGTCCTCGACAAAGGGCCGGGTTTCGGCGGTGCGCGAGATCCTGCGCGCGGTCGAGGCCGGGACCTGCATCGGCATCACCCCGGACGGGCCGCGCGGACCGCGCATGCGCGCCCAGGGCGGGGCCATCGCCCTGGCCCGCCGCGCGGGGGTGCCGATCCTGCCGGCGTCCTACGCCGTGCGGCGGCGCAAGATCCTGGCGAGCTGGGACCGCTTCGTGCTGCCCTGGCCGTTCAACCGCGGCGTCTATATCTGGGGCGAACCGCTGCACGTGCCGCCCGAAGCAGGGCCGGAGAAAGAGGAGGCCTTGCGGGCCGAACTCGAACGCCGCCTCAACGCCGTGACCGAGGAGGCCGACGCCCTGTGCGGCCACGGTCCGCCGGAGCCCGGCCCACCGCGGCCCCGACGGGCGAACGAGACCGCGCCCAGGACCGGAACGGAGGGCGGCCGATGACGCCGCGCGCCTATCGTTTCCTGACCGGGCTGGGCGGTCCGCTGATCTCCCTCTATCTGCGCCGCCGTCTGGCCGCGGGCAAGGAAGACGCGGCGCGCTTCGCCGAACGCCAGGGGATGGCCGGACGCGCCCGGCCCGAAGGCCCGCTCGCCTGGATCCACGCCGCCAGCGTGGGCGAGGTCCAGTCGGTCCTGCTGCTGCTCGAGCGGCTGGGCGCCGAACGGCCCTGGTTGCCCCTGCTGGTGACCACGGGCACTGTCACCTCCGCCGCCCTGTGCGAGAAGCGTCTGCCCAAGAGGGCTTTCCATCAATATGTGCCGGTCGACCGCCTGCCCTGGGTCCGTCGGTTCCTGGATCACTGGCGGCCCGACTTGGCCCTATGGGTCGAATCGGAGTTGTGGCCCAACCTGGTCGGCGAATGCCAGCGGCGCGCCATCCCCATGGTCCTGATCAACGGGCGCATGTCGGCCAAGTCCTATACCGGATGGCAGCGTGCTCCCAATCTCGTCCGCCCCCTGCTCGCCGGGTTCGAGACCTGCTTCGCCCAGTCGGACGCCGAGGCCGACCGTTTCGAGCGCTTGGGCGCGAAGGCCGTCAGACGCGCCGGCAATTTGAAATTCGACGCCCGCCCCCTGCCCGCCGACGAGGCCGAACTGGCGCGCCTGACCGGCCTGGTCGCGGGGCGCCCCGTCTGGCTCGCCGCCAGCACCCATCCGGGCGAGGAAGCGGCGGTCTTCGCCGCCGACCGCAGCCTGCGCCGGACCCGGCCCGATCTGCTGACCATTCTCGTCCCGCGCCACGCCACAAGGGGCGCCGGGATCGCGGAAGCGGCCGAGGCGGCGGGCCTGGCCGTCGACCGGCGCAGCGCGGGCGCCGTGCCGGGTGCGGGAACCCAGCTCTACCTCGCGGACACGATGGGCGAGCTCGGCCTGTTCTACCGCCTGGCCGGCATCGCCTTCGTCGGCGGCTCCCTCGTCCCCCATGGCGGGCAGAACCTGGTCGAAGCGGCGCGACTGAACTGCGCCGTGATCGCCGGCCCGCATACCCATAACTTCGCGGAGATTGTCGCCGAGATGGAGGCCGCGCGCGCCGTGATGCGGATCGCGAGCGCGGAGGATCTGGCGGCGGCCGTCGAGGGCCTGCTGGCCGAACCCGCGCGGCGCGAGACCCAGGCGGCGGCGGCGCGGGCGATCGCGGACCGCAGCCGGGGCACCATCGACACGGTGCTGGCCGCCCTGGCCCCGCGCCTCGATACGATGGCTCCCGACATGGCGAAGCATGCGCGCGCCTGACTTCTGGGCGCCGGGTCGGGGCCTGGCCTTGGCACCCCTGCTGCTGCCCCTGTCCTGGCTCTGGCGTTTGGGCGGGGCGGCGAAGCGGACCGGGATTCGGCCCTATCGGACCGGGATACCGGTGATCTGCGTCGGCAACCTGGTGGCCGGCGGCGCGGGCAAGACCCCGGTCTGCCTCGACCTCGCCCGGCGGCTCCGTGCGTCGGGAACCGCCGTCCATCTGCTGACCCGGGGGCATGGCGGGCGCGAGGCGGGGCCCCTGCGGGTCGATCCGGCGCGCCATGGCGCGGCCGAAATCGGCGACGAGGCCCTGCTGCTAGCCCGCGCCGCGCCGACCTGGGTGGCGCGCGACCGCGCCGCCGGGGCCCGCGCCGCCGAGGCGGCCGGGGCGGAAATCCTGGTCATGGACGACGGCTTCCAGAATCTGTCGCTGGAGAAGGACCTGTCCCTGCTGGTGGTCGACGGCGGCTACGGCTTCGGCAACGGCCGGGTGATGCCCGCCGGGCCCTTGCGCGAACCGGTAGAGGAAGGGCTGCGCCGGGCCGGGGCGGTCGTCCTTCTGGGGCGCGACCGCCTGAAGCTCCAGTCCCGGCTCGAACGCCACCGCCCCGTGCTGACCGCCCATCTCTCGCCGAGCACCGAAGCGCGCAGCCTGAAGGGCGAGCGGGTCCTGGCCTTCGCCGGCATCGGCCGGCCGGAGAAGCTGCGCGACACCCTGAACGAGGCGGGCTGCAAGACCGTGGGGCTGGAACCCTTCCCCGACCACCACCCCTATAGCGAGGACGAGGTCATGCGCCTGGCCGAAGCGGCCAGCGCGGCACGGGCCATCCTGGTCACGACGGAAAAGGACTTCGTCCGCCTGCCGGAAAAGGCGCGGCCCATGGTGACGGTCTTGCGCGTCGCCCTCGCCTGGGACGACGAGGCGGCGCTCGAGGCGCTGCTGGCGCCGCTGCGGGCCGGCGATCGAGGCCCGGTCGAGTCGGAGTAGGGCCGAGCGCCTGGCCGATGTGGGAAATTTCCCCGAATCGGGGCATACTCCGCCGATCAATAACTTCTGGAGGCCGCCATGGCCGAACACCGCATTGACGATCTTCTTGACGACGCCATCTTCGACGAGGCGTTGGACCGCGCCTTGCCCACGGCAAACACCGTCGGCTCCGTCGGCACCGTAGGCTGCGTGTGCGGCACCGCCGCTTCGGTCGCCACCACCGGCAGCTTCATGGACCGCAAGGACTGAGTGCAAGGGACATCGACCTCGGCCCCTCGCGGGCCGGGCCAAGTCTCTAGGCATATCCGATCGAACGGCCCGTCTCCACTGGAAACATGGGGGCGGGCCGCTTCGATTGCGACGATCCAGCCAAGTTTATCGTGCGTGTGTCAGACCCGCGTCAGCGGCCACGAAGCGCCGATCAGGCCACATCCAACTTCGAGCCGGATTCTCAGCCCTTCCAGCCGCTCCTCTAGTAGCTCGTCTTGGTCTTACGTTTCCACAAATTGAAAGCGTCGAGACTGTTCGGCACTGTCGACTGCGAGGCTTTGACCCCTTGGCGCTCGGCGTAGGGCTGCCCCAGTTCTCGATAGAGCGCCTCATCGGAGAAATCCACGCCCTGAGCGGCCGCGTCATAACGGGTCGCAGCGAAGATCAGCCTCGGAATCCGCGCCCAATAGATTGCCGAGTAGCACATCGGGCACGGCTCGGCGGACGAGTAGATCACACAATGCGAGCGCGCGCCGGGCTGCGACATCTTCGATTGTCCCTTGGCGATATTGCCGAGGTCGAAAACTCCCAGTTCCCGGGCGGCGGCCCTGATGGTCGACACTTCGGCATGTGCCGTCGGATCATGCCAATCGGGCACGTGGTTGTGATTGCGCCAATAGCGAATGACATGGTTGCTTTGATCGTCGATCTGGAGGATCACCGCACCGAACGGGCCGCCTCCGTTCCGGACGGAAAGGAGGGCCTCCTCGGCCGCCATCTCCATCCATCGGTTGCCGCCGACCTCAATACCGTCATAGACGCCGGCGACCTTAATGTTGGCCGTCTGCGACGGCAGCAAATGACATTCTTCGCGATTCTGGATAGTGCATTCGGGATCGAATCCATTCCATGGCTGCACATAGCCGAAAAGCGGTTTCGCGGATATCGGTTCGGGATCGCCCTCATAGGGCTTACCCCATGGGATTGCCTCCATGCGGGTGACCGCCGGGTCGTATTCATCGCAGAACTCGCCGGTTGCAGATCGGGCCGGGCGGCTGGCGCCGAGGAACGCCGCCGCTCCCGATCCCGCTACCGCTGCCGCAAGCCCGCGCAGAAATCCCTTTCGAGACACGTCATGATCGCACGCCATATCTGCCGCCCCCTATGCTCAAGCCACTCACCCCTCTTTACTCTTTACCAGAATCGAGTCTTAACCAGAATCGAGCGTATTTTGGGTCGAAAGCCCAAGCGCGCATGGTGATTTGGCTATGATCCGATTTTAGCGCCTGGTTCGATTCAACGCATCATGGACGCGCCAAGGTCCCGCCTCAGGCCCAGCTGGTTGAGCCGCAGCCCCCCATGCCCCGAGCCAAAGCGTGAGACGGCGGAAGAAACGGTGCCAGGCACGATGGGGGGCACCCAGAGCACCATTGGGCGCGCCGGACTCCTGGCCGAAGTCCTGCGGTTCTGCCGGGTCAATGCATGAGAGAACCTGAAGCCCAATTGACATCGCATGGCGATAGCGCGAACCTCACATTACAATCGCTTCGGCGCAGACCTGTCGGCTAGATAGGTCCTAACTACTGCGCTTTGTTCCTGGGCCCGGTCCGCTCCCTTCCTGGGACCGGACCGGTGCCTCGGGCTCACTCAATCCAACAGGGAGGCCGACATGGCTGAGAATACGGGTATCGACACTTTCCACGACGACGACCTCGGAGACGAGGCCTTCGACCGCTCGAGTGGGGGGAAGTTCTGCCCGAACGTCGGCTCCCTGATTTCCCGTTCTGTCGGGTAGGTAGGTCCTAGCCCCCGCGATTGTCCCAGGGCATGGGTCCGATCCCTTCCTGGGACAGGACCGCCGCTTCGGGTCCTCTCAATCCAACACAGGAGGCCAATATGGCCGACAACACAGGTATCGAGAATACCCACGACGACGACCTCGTAGACGAGGCACTCGATGAACGCCACCAAGGGGAGAAGCTTTGCGGTAGCCTCTGCGGCATGGGCTAGATAGGTCCTAGCCCCCGCGCTCGCTCCTGGACCCGGTTTCGCTCCCTTGCGGGCCGAACCGGTGCCTACAGCCTGATCAAGCGGCCCGTCCCCCTTTCGAACGAGGTGGCGGCGGGCCGTTTCGATTCTGGGCCGTGCCGCCCCAACACAGATTCAAATGCAGGGCCCGATTTGGCACTTACTTAACTTCGCCGCTGAGGATGCCGCTGGTCGCTTGACTGGGAGTTCCATCTCGCCCCTTCGGCCCGCGACCCACCCGACCGCTGGGGGCAGCGACGTCTCAACCGGCATGTGGCCGGTTAGAACTCGCTGCCAACGCCGTGATGGACCTTAAAAAGGTTGGTGGGGTCGTAGCGGCGCTTGATCGCGAGTAGCCGGTCGTAGTGCACGCCATAAAAGCTCTGCTGCCAGTCCGGCTCGAAATAATCCGCCTCGTTCATGTAGGTGCCGCCGCCCGGCGTCGCCGTGCGGAGGATGGCCAGCGCCGCGTCGATATCGGCGGCAGCCTTGCGGCCTTTGGCAAGATCAGGCTCATGGCCGGGAACGCCGGGAAATCGCGGCGCCTGTCGCGAGGTGAGAATGACAATGGCCGCAGCCTCGCGAACCAGCGGATTGACGCTGGTTTCCTGCTCGCGCGCCAGCACGTCATCCGGTGCGCCTGATAGGCCTTTGTTGATCTGCAGGCGTAGGTGCGCATGACGTGAGGCGTCGAACAGTACCTGGGTCAGCGCGTCTGTGTTGTCCGGCGCAAAATGATCGATCGGCAGCCAGCGCGATTGGTAGGTGTCGATGAACCCGGTGACCTCGCCCTGGTTCAGGGCCCACCAAAACAGATCCGGCCGACCGCCCGGGCTCTGGTCGATCGAGACGAAACCTGGATCGGTCTCCTTCCAGTAGTCGAGATCCCACATCCCCGCGAATGGATGGGTCTTCGCAGCGAGATCGACGACGAAGCCTTCCGGCAAACCGTCGGTCAGCGGAGCCCACACCGCCAGCGCCGCCGCTTCGTCGAGATCGAGATAGGTCAGGAACATTTCAAATGAATTGTCCTTCCTGATGGCGATCTGCTCACCCCAACTCGGGTTGTTGACGGCTTGCGGGTAGAACGCCACGAACCGTTCGATCAGCGTCTTGAAGCTGTCGTCGTCCGGCGCCGTAATCGTGCCGCGAAGTATGCCGATGGTGTTCGGCCTTTCATGGGCGCGCAATGTGACTTTGGTGACCACGCCGAACGTCCCGCCCCCGCCGCCGCGCAGAGCCCAGAATAGGTCGGTGTTCTGAGCTGCATTGGCAATCAGCATCTGCCCGCCGGACGTCACCACTTCGAACTCCAATACGCTGCCGGCGCCAGTGCCGAAACGTTTGGAGAAACTGCCATAGCCGCCGCCCTGGATGAACCCGCCGGCCGCACCCACGCTGGTACAACCGCCACCCTGCACATAGCGATTGTTCGCCGAGGCGGCGAGATACACTTCGATCCACCGCGCACCGGCCTCGGCCGTCACCGCGGGAACACCGGGATCGGTGTTGGCCGCGCCGGTGATACGGAATGCCTCGTTATAGGTCACGGCGCGCATGTTGTGGGTCCACACCAGTAGCGAATTGGCGGCGCAATTGCGGCCGAGATAGTCGTGGCCGGTCCCCTTGATCGCCAGCTTGACACCGTGATCGCGGGCAAAATTGACCGCCGCGACGATGTCTTGCGGGCTCTCGGCGGCTACATTCGCGCTGTGCAGCTAGTTCTGAACATGGACCAGCGCCGCAATCAGCGAGATTCGGACTTGGACCAGACGGGCCTCAGCACATCCGATCAAGAGTTATATGGCCACCTTATGCAGCGCCTCCAGCGAACCGGTAACGAAGGAAACGCATCCATCGAAAATGCAAAATCCGACGAGGAGAACAAAGATGACTAATTCAATATTCGGCGTTCCGCCGGGCGAACTGGCCATCAGCCCAGCGGTTATCAATGAAATCTGCCGAGCGGATTTCCACACGTTCGGCATGATGGCCTTTCAGGAACTGCATGGGACAGGAATCATCGATCCGAACTGGCATCTGGAAGTTCTGGCCCACTACCTGCAGGAAGCAAGCGAAGGCAAGATCACCCGGCTCGCCATTGCCTTGCCGCCTCGATACATGAAATCACACTTCGCGTCGGTGGCTTTGCCGGCATTCATTCTTGGGCACGATCCGACGGCGAAGATCATCTGTGCGAGTTACGGCATCGATTTGGCTGAGGGCTTTTCCCGCCAGACCCGCCGGTTGATGGAAAGCACGCGATACAAGCGGATCTTCACTCGGGCGAGTCTGGCGCGCGAGAAAAACACCCAATCGGAGTTTTGGACCACGAAGGGCGGATTCCGTCTCGCGACCTCGGTTGGCGGGCCTCTCACGGGCCGGGGCGGCATGTTCGCGATCATCGACGATCCGTCCAAGCCACTCGAAATGCTGATGGAGAGTGCCCGCAACATGACCAATATCTGGTTCGATGGAACGCTTTACTCCCGCCTCGACAACAAGGCAAAGGGGGTGATCATCATCGTGATGCAGCGCCAGCATGAGGACGACCTGATCGGCCATGTCCTCGAAAAGGACGGTTGGACATACCTGCGCATCCCGGCCATCGCGGACGAGGATATGACCTATCGCCTCGGCTACGGCCGGGTATATGAGCGCCGAGAAGGAGAGGTGCTGCACCCAGCCAGGGAGGCTCAGGAGGACTTGGCGAAAACTGCCTCGGTCCTCGGTCGATACGATTACGCGGCCCAGTATCAGCAAGCGCCGCTTTCCGTCGAAGGCAATCTGGTCCGCTGGACGTGGTTCCAGTTCTTCGAGAATGTGCCGCCGCGCGAATCGGTCCAGCGAATTATTCAGAGCTGGGACACGGCGAACAAAGACAGCGACACTAGCGACTATTCGGTTTGCACCACTTGGTACGAGATCGACAAAAAGGTCTATCTGGTCGACGTCCTCCGCCAGCGCCTCGACTTCCCTGCCCTGGAACGCCAAGTCGTCGCCCTTGCCCGAGAGCGGGAAGCAAATCTGGTTCTGATTGAGGATGCGGGTGCCGGCACGACCCTGCTGCAGACCTTGCGCGCCTCCCGCATCAATACAATCGGCATCACGCCCGACACAAACAAGGTCACACGAATGAAGATTGCTTCCTCGCCGATCGAGGCCGGCAAGGTCATGCTTCCGGTCAATGCCCCTTGGCTCGAGGAGTTTCAGAGAGAGGTGCTGCAGTTCCCCCATGGTCGTTTCGACGACCAAGTGGATAGTTTATCGCAGTTCTTGGGGTGGTGGGACCGAAGCCAGGCGGAAGTGATTCCCCTTGTCGGTCCGTGTAGCATCACGCGGCGCAATCCCTGGAGAATCTAAGATCGGGGTCGCGTATCCTCGATTCCAAACTTGACCGTTTCCTAGCATTCGCCTCACAAACTCGCACGAGAGCTGCTAGCGAACCGAAGACAGTATATTCGTCGTGTCCGCCCCGCGGTTGAGCGCCATGGCCTGCATAATTCCGGACACGGCGTCGATCGGCTTTAAGCACCGCGGCGAGTTTGCGCATCCCGCCGGCTTATCGAAAATCCCAGTCGAAGGCTGATCCAGCCTGCATCCAGGATCGCCCGGGCCGAGGCTCACAGTAACATCGGCAACGAACGGCCTCTGATGTCCGCGATTCATTACGACTCGCGAAAACGACTGGACTTCCGAACGCAGCAGAGCGTGCATGGGAACTCCTTCAGGTGTGCCGGCTCTCCGGCGCACCTTCTTCCCTCGACCGGCCAAC
>JABIRQ010000285.1 GCA_018699755.1 Rhodospirillaceae bacterium
CGAGCCCCATGCCTGCCTGGCCAGCCTCGGACCGGACGGTCAGGGCGACCTGTGGGTCTGCACCCAGGGCCACTATATGGTGCGCAATGTCTGCGCCGGGCTTCTGGGCATGGACGTCTCCCTGCTCCGGGTGACGGCATCCGAGATCGGCGGTGGCTTCGGCGGCAAGACCACGGTCTTCGTCGAGCCCCTGGCCCTGGCGCTGTCGCGCAAGGCCAACCGGCCGGTCAAGATGGTGATGAGCCGCGACGAGGTCTTCCGGGCGACCGGCCCGACCTCCAGCACGAGCATGGACGTGAAGATCGGCGCGACCAAGGACGGGCGGATCACCGCCGCCCAGGCCGAGCTGCGCTTCCAGGGCGGCGCCTTCCCCGGCTCGCCGGTCTCGATGGGCGCGATGACGGCCTTTGCCTGCTACGACCTTCAGAACGTCCAATCGGTCGGCTACGACGTCGTGACCAACCGCCCCAAGCAGGCGGCCTACCGCGCGCCCGGCGCGCCGATGGCGGCCTTCGCCGTCGAAAGCGTGGTCGACGAATTGGCGGCCGAATTGGGCATGGATCCGCTCAAGTTCCGCATCCTCAACGCCGCGGACAAGGGCACCAAGTCGTCCTACGGACCCACCTTCGGCCCGATCGGGCTGAAGACCACTCTCGAGAAAGCCCGGAGCCATCCCCACTACAAGGCCAAACTGGGCAAGAACGAGGGGCGCGGCATCGCCTGCGGCTTCTGGTTCAACTTCGCGGGCAACACCTGCGTTTCGCTGAATCTGCAGCTTGACGGCACCGTCGCCCTGTCGGTCGGCACGCCGGATATCGGCGGCTCGCGCGCCTCGATGTCCTTGATGGCGGCGGAGGAACTGGGCGTGCCCTACGACAAGGTTCGCACCATCATCGCGGACACGGCCTCCCTCGGTTACAACGACGTGACCGACGGCAGCCGCACGACCTTCGCCGCGGGCCTCGCGACGATCGAGGCCGCGCGCGACGCGATCGGCAAGATGTGCGGCAGGGCCGCCAAGGTCTGGGGCATCCCGGCCGACGCGGTGAAGTGGGAGAACGGCTACGCCAAGCCGGCCGGACCCAACGCGGGCAGTTTCAAGCCCATGTCGATGGCTGAGATCGCGGCTATCGCGCACAAGACCGGCGGTCCCATCGCCGGTCACTACGAGATCAACGCCGACGGCGCGGGGGTCAGCTTCGCAACCCATATCGTCGATTCGGAGGTGGATCCCGAGACCGGGCGCGTCACGATCACCCGCTACACGGTGCTGCAGGATGCCGGCAAGGCGATCCACCCCGATTATGTCGAGGGGCAGTACCAGGGCGGCGCGGTGCAGGGCATCGGCTGGGCGATCAACGAGGAATACATCTACGGCAAGGACGGCCGGCTGCAGAATGCCGGTTTCCTGGACTACCGCATCCCGGTGGCTTCGGACCTGCCGATGATCGACACCGTGATCCTGGAGATCCCGAATCCCAGTCATCCCTATGGGGTGCGCGGGGTCGGCGAGACCTCGATCGTCCCGCCCCTGGCGGCCATCGCGAATTCGGTTTCGAACGCCGCCGGCGTGCGCCTGACCGAACTGCCGATGTCGCCGCCCAAGGTGCTCAAGGCGATCCGCGCGAACGGGCACGGCTAGACTCCGGTTTCGGAGACGGGAGACGGCATGGCGAAGGTCGTTCTCTGGGGCTCGCTCAAGAAGGCGGCCGGGGGAAAGACCGAGCTGGACCTCGACGTGTCCGACGTGCGCGAACTTCTGGCCGAGCTTGGCGAACGCTATCCCAAGCTCGGCCCGCAGCTCGACGCCGGGGTCTCCGTCTCGATCGACGGGACCATGGTCCGGGACAATCTCTTCGTCGCCATCGAGCCGGGCAGCGAGGTCTATGTCCTGCCCCGCATGGCGGGCGGCTAGCGGCCCCGACGCCGGTCGCGCGCGTCAGGACGGCAGGATCAGCGCCCGCGCGGGCGCGGGCTCGGCGGTGATCGCCCGGTACTCGGCATCCTTCGCCCGGCGCAGGTCGAGAACGTAATCGAACACGTGGTCGTGCCCGCCCTCCATGCGGATTCCGGTCAGGGCGTTCCCCGCGCTCCAGACACGGATGCCGCAGCGCGCCGAGCGCGGATCGGCGCAGGAATGCAGAATGCCCGTCACGGCCATGCCGTGGGCGTCTTCCAGAAACAGGTCGCAGCTTCGGGGCTGGTCGTTGCCGTTCTGCTCGAAATGCAGGCCCGACACGACGCCCATGGCCTTGCGCACCACCATGGCGCTGCGATAGCCGGATTCGCGGTCGTCGTTGGCGATGCCGGAGACTTGGCCGCCATACACGCCGGCTTGAACCGCCTGGAGATAGACGCCGCCCTCCCCGGCCCCGCTGTCGGTCACGCGCTTGCCGCCGTTGTTGGCGAGGAAGCCGCGCATGTCGATGGTATCGACGGTCGCGCCCCCTGCCCCGGGTTCGTAACCGATCAGGATAGACTCGAGGCCGGTGTAGCGGACGCTGAGCCGGTCCAGGGTCACATGTTCCCACCGGCGGGTGGTTCCCGGATCCTTCGTGTTCGGCTTGTTGCCGACGAAGCCCCGCCCGGCGAAAGATTGGATATGGACGTCGCGGACCACGACGTTCAGGCAATTGCCGAGCTCGATGCCGTTGGCGTTCGTCGTGCCGGGATCGGTCGCCCCCCGGCCGTGCAGGCGCAGAGTCTCGACGCCGATATTCTCTACCTGGCCCGAGGCGTGATCGCGCCGGCCGATCTGCAGCAGGCCCGCGTCCAGGCCGGGCCCCGCCATCAGATAGGCGCCCCGCTCGCCCCGCAGGGTGATATCGACCGCGCCGTCCGGCACGATCCAGGGGGCTTCGAGGCGGTAGAGCCCTTTGGGCACCAGCACCTCGCCCCCGCCCGCCTGGAGGACCGCGTCCAGGGCATCGGCGAAGGCCCGCGCATTGTCGGTCTCGTTGTCCGGAACGGCGCCGAAATCGCGCACGTCGAACACGGCCGCCGCCGCCGGGCGGGGCAGAACGGCCAGGGCCAGCCCCGCGCCGGCGGCGCCGGTCAGAAAGCGCCTGCGGCTCAGCGGTTTATTGGGCAATCCATAGGGCATCATTGCGCGCATGATCGCACGGCGCGCCATGGGGCTGGCAAGCCCGCCCCCCATTGCCTCTTTGACATGGCCCGCGCCATGCGCTTGCTTGGCGCGCCAGTGCGGATGGGTGGCCGAGCGGTTGAAGGCAGCGGTCTTGAAAACCGCCAGGCGCGTGAGCGTCTCGTGGGTTCGAATCCCACCCCATCCGCCATTATTTTCTGGCAAATTACTGAAATGACGAAGTAAATATCGAAGGATTGGCAAACAGTCCCACACTTGGTCCCACATACCGACTGCATTTAGGCCTATCCGGCCGTGGCGGACTCGATCTCGTCGTCCGTCATCTGCCTTTCGGGCGTCAGGTCCTCGTACTGGTCAACGAACATGCGAAGCTGCTTGCCGATCAGTTCGGCCGCGCGCACCTATGACCTCCCTCGGGCTCATAAGGTCATAGCGGCCACGGGCCGGGCTGTTTCGATTTCGGGGCCGTGCCGCCCCCAACACAGATTCAAATCCAGGGCCCGATTTGGCACTTACTTAACTCCGCCGATCAGGGTACCGCTGGTGGCGTGAACTGAGCGATTCGAATGGATCGCACGCTGGCGCCGCCACTACAAAACCGTCAGCCCGCACAGCGCTCTGCGCTATAGGCTACCTGCGCCGGAGGCCCCAGCCTGATCCGGCATTCGTCATTGAGGGGCGAAGGCCGGATCGGGCCTTCTGCAGCCAGCGCAGACTAACTTAAGCTCTGGTATCGTTCGTGGGGGCATGCCATTGGTTTAGACTTCCGCAGACGAACCGGGAGAGGCAGATGAACACACGGTCAGGATTTCAACTGAAGGGAACCGGTCCGGAGATCTATGAATCCTGCTTCGTCCCGGCACAGATGGGGCGGTTCGCGACGCATCTGGTCGATGCCGCGGCGGTGAGCGCCGGCGATACCGTGCTGGACGTCGCCTGCGGAACGGGCGTCGTCGCCAGAGCAGCCGCGCGGAAGGCCGGAACAAGCGGTTCGATCACCGGCGTCGATCTCAATGAATCGATGCTGGAGGTTGCTCGACAGGTAGCGGCGGAGCAGGGATTGCCGCACATCCAATGGAAGCAATGCGATGCTGGCGCGCTACCGTTCGAGGACGGGGCCTTCTATGTTGTCTTGTGCCAGCAAGGGCTGCAGTTCATGCCCGACAAGGCGGCGGCGGTGATGGAGATGGCTCGTGTTTTGGCGCCGGGCGGGCGTTTGGCAGTCAGCGTATGGAAGGCGCAGAGTCCGCTCGGGGCCGCACTCGGCACGGTTCTCGAAAGACATTTCGGGGACGGAAGCACTGCCGATTGGCAGGTGATGTATGCCTTGGGAAACCGCGACAAGATCCGCGCCTTTGCGACCGATGCGGGCTTGCGGGAAGCCCATGTCAGTTTTGACGTCAAGGTCTCGCGCCATGCCGAACCGGAGGCCTTCATCGGGGGGATGATCGCCGGATCGCCGCTGGCCGGTGAGGTCGCGAAGTTGACTGAAGGGGAACAGCGCTCGATCGTGCAGGAAATCCTCAAAGAACTCGAAGACTACCTAGATGACGACGGAGTGGCGGTTCCGGCCGGGTGTCTGACCTTGACCGCAAGAAAGTAGTTAAAACGGTCGATATCGCGTGGGCCGAGCCAAAGTACCCTTGTTGTATCCCGTGTTGTATCCCGGCCAAGACGTTCGATCAGTGGCGTGTCCCCATGATCGATATCGGAGCTGAAGTTAATCTGCGTTGGCTGCGGGGGGCCCGATTTGGCACTTACTTAACTCCGCCGATCGGGGTGCCACCGGTCGCTTGATCGGGTCGGATTCACCGCGCCCCCCTTCGCCCCGCGACCCCGCCCGGTGCCAGGCACAATGGGGGGCACCCTGCGTGCCGGAGTCCTCGCCGAAGCCCTCCTGTTCTGTCGGGTCAACGCATGATTCCGAATTGACAGCGCATACCGATAGCGCAACCATCTCCGTACAATCGCTTCGGCGTCGGTTTGTCGGATAGCTAGGTCATAGCCACCGCGATTGGCCCAAGGCACGGGCCGGACCCTTCCTGGGCCGGATCGGCGCCTCGGGCTCATTCAATCCAACACAGGAGGCCGATATGGCCGAAAATACGGCGACCGACACCATCAATGACGACGACCTCGGTGA
>JABIRQ010000327.1 GCA_018699755.1 Rhodospirillaceae bacterium
CCGCGCGGCCTGATGCCGAATCCCAAGCTGGGCACGGTCACCAACGACGTGGCCGAAGCGATCAAGGCGGCCAAGGGCGGGCAGATCGAATACCGGGCCGAGAAGTCGGGCCTCATCCATGCGGGAATCGCCAAGGCGAGCTTCTCGGCGGATGCGATCGCCCAGAACGTTTCGGCCTTCGTCGACGCCGTGTCGCGGGCCAAGCCGAGCGGCGTCAAGGGAACCTATATCAAGAAGATCACGCTGACCTCGACCATGGGGCCGGGGGTGAAACTTGATCTTGTTTCGATCCGCGACCAGATGGACGCCGGGTAGGGGCGAAGGAACGAAGAATTCCGCCGCGTCGCCTCGTGCGGTGCGGCGGTGGGGATGGCGGGCTCGCCCGTCGTCCACCTGTCCAAGACTGCGGGTGTCGCGGGTTTCGGCCCGGGATCTAAAGGGAAACCGCCTGCACGAGACAGATGTCCAAGCTTTTCGCGGCCCCTAGGGGCTTTCGGTTGGCTTGAACTTCTGGGGCAGGCGAACGGTCCGGCCGTGTAACGCGGTCGGGCAGGCGACGGGCGGTTGCGGTTTCGATCGCGGGGTTTCGATCCCGGGGTCTCGACCTTGGCCGTCCTGGTGAAACGGAATGGAGTGAGCCAGTGTACCGCGCCGAAAAAGAGCAAGTGGTCAGCGAGCTCGCGCAGGTGCTCGAAGAGAACGAGTTGGTGGTGGTAACCCGCCAGTCCGGTCTCACGGTCGGTGAAATGACCGACCTTCGACGCCGCATGCGTGAGGCCGATGCCCGCTACAAGGTCATCAAGAACCGGCTTGCGCGGCGTGCTCTCGACGATTCCCGTTTTGCCGGTATCGCTTCGCTGTTCGCCGGTCCCACCGCGATCGCCTATTCCAAGGACCCGGTGGCGGCGGCCAGGGTGGCCGTCGATTTCGCCAAGTCCAACGAGAAGCTGGAGATCGCAGGCGGGGCATTGGGCGAACTGACGCTCGACGTGGACGGTGTGAAGGCGCTCGCCTCGCTGCCGTCCCTCGACGAGTTGCGGGCCAAGATCGTGGGCATGGTGCAAACGCCGGCGACGCGTGTCGCCGGGGTGCTGCAAGCGCCCGCGGGTCAATTGGCCCGGGTGATGTCGGCCTACGGGGCGTCGGGCGGCGACGCGTAACCCCGGAATCCCCAGGAAACGAAGTTCAAGTCTTAGGAGTGAGTGAACATGGCTAATTTGGAAAAGATCGTCGACGATCTCTCGGCCCTGACCGTCATCGAGGCGGCCGAGCTGTCGAAGCTGCTGGAGGAGAAGTGGGGCGTCAGCGCCGCGGCTCCGGTTGCGGCGGCGGCCGCCGGTCCGGCGGCGGGCGATGGCGCCGCGGCGGCCGAGGAGCAGGACGAATTCGCTGTCGTCCTGACCGCGTTCGGCGACAAGAAGATCAACGTCATCAAGGAAGTGCGCGCGATCACCAGCCTGGGCCTCAAGGAGGCCAAGGATTTGGTCGAGGGCGCGCCCAAGCCGGTCAAGGAAGGCGTCAACAAGGACGAGGCCGAGACCTTGAAGAAGCAGCTTGAGGACGCCGGCGCGACCGTCGAGATCAAGTAATCGGCGCGGCGCGGGTATGCGGATTCCGGAAGCCGGCGCGGCGGATCATCGCCGCCCGGCCGACGGGATCGGTTTTCCCGCGCAATTGTCATCGCCGGGGCGCCCAAGCGCCCCGACCGAGTTTGTCATAACCGGGGCGCCCAAGCGCCCCGGTAGGGTGGCCGAGATGCCGCCCGGGCTGGGAGGGACCCCCGATACGGGGCGTCCCCACAGTCGTCTGTAGGAAGCGTGTTCCCGTCGACGTTGGCGATGTTCCATCGCCCGGCGACGAGATCGAGAGGAGCGGTATGACCAAGTCCCTGTCTTTCACCGGTCGCAAGCGCGTTCGGCGCAATTTCGGACGTCTCCCCGAGATCGCGGCGATGCCGAATCTGATCGAGGTGCAGAAGACCTCCTACGACAAGTTCCTCCAGGCGGTGGAACGGCCCGAGCAGCGGGCCGAACTGGGCCTGCAGGAGGTATTCCGGTCGGTCTTCCCGATCCGCGACTTCTCCGAACGCTCCGAGCTCGAATTCGTGCGTTACGAGTTCGAGGAGCCGAAATACGACGTCGAGGAATGCCAGCAGCGCGGCATGACCTACGCGGCGCCGTTGAAGGTCACGCTGCGCCTGGTCGTCTGGGACGTCGACGAGGACACGGGCGCGCGCTCGATCCGCGACATCAAGGAGCAGGACGTCTACATGGGCGACATGCCCTTCATGACCGAACACGGCACCTTCGTCGTGAACGGCACGGAGCGGGTGATCGTCTCCCAGATGCATCGCTCGCCCGGCGTGTTCTTCGACCATGATCGCGGCAAGACCCATTCCAGCGGCAAGTACCTCTTCGCCGCGCGGGTCATTCCCTATCGCGGCTCCTGGCTCGATTTCGAATTCGACGCCAAGGACCTGGTCCATGTCCGCATCGATCGCCGGCGCAAGCTGCCGGTGACCACCCTGCTGCTCGCCCTCGACAGCCTGGACGGCGAGACCAACCGCGCCGAGCAGACGGCCAAGGGCGGCGATGTCGACGAGGACACGATTCCCGGCATGTCGGCCGAGGAGATCCTCAACTACTTCTACGACACGGTGTCTTTCCGGCGCGCGGGAGACGGCTGGAAGGCCGTGTTCGTGCCCGAGGAAATGCGCGGCGTGAAGCTCGAAGCCGATCTGGTCGACGCCAAGACCGGCAAGGTGGTCGCGGAAGAGGGCGCCAAACTGACCATGCGCGCCTGCCTCAAGCTGGTCGAGGACGGCCTCAAGGAATACCTGATCACGGACGAGGCCCTGCACGGCCGCTACGCCGCCGCCGATATCATTAACGAGAAGACGGGCGAGATTTTGGTCGAGGCCGGCGAGGAGCTGGGTGAGGAGAATCTCGAGAAGATCGTCGAGTCGAAGCGGAAGGAACTGCTGACCCTCGCGATCGATCACGTCAATGTCGGGCCCTATATCCGGAACACCCTGGCGGGCGACAAGAACGCCAACCGCCAGGACGCCCTGATGGAAATCTACCGGGTCATGCGCCCGGGCGAGCCGCCGACGATCGACACGGCCGCGAACCTCTTCAAGGGCCTGTTCTTCGACCGCGAGCGTTACGACCTGTCGGCCGTCGGCCGGGTCAAGATGAACGCCCGCCTCGGCTATGAGATCGCCGATACGCCGCGGGTGCTGCGCAAGCAGGACATTCTCGCCATCATCAAGGTGCTGGTCGACCTCAAGGACGGGCGCGGCGAGATCGACGACATCGACCATCTCGGCAACCGGCGGGTGCGCTCGGTCGGCGAGCTGATGGAGAACCAGTACCGCATCGGCCTGTTGCGCATGGAGCGCGCGATCCGCGAGCGGATGAGCACGGTCGAGATCGACTCGGTCATGCCGCACGATTTGATCAACGCCAAGCCGGTCGCGGCCGCGGTGCGGGAGTTCTTCGGCTCCTCGCAGCTCAGCCAGTTCATGGATCAGACCAATCCCCTGTCGGAGATCACCCATAAGCGCCGCCTCTCGGCCCTCGGCCCGGGCGGCCTGACGCGCGAGCGGGCGGGCTTCGAAGTGCGCGACGTGCATCCGACCCATTACGGCCGGATCTGCCCCATCGAGACGCCGGAGGGGCCGAATATCGGCCTTATCAACTCGCTCGCGACCTTCGCGCGGGTCAACAAATACGGCTTTATCGAGAGCCCGTATCGCCGGGTCGAGAAAGCCAAGGTGACCGATGATGTGCAGTATCTCTCGGCGATGGAGGAGGGGCGCTACACGATCGCCCAGGCCAATGCCGAACTGGACGCCAAGGGCAAGTTCACGTCCGATCTGGTGAGCTGCCGCAAGTCCGGCGATTTCGTGATGGTCCAGCCGGACCAGATCGACTTCATCGACGTTTCGCCCAAGCAGCTCGTCTCGGTTGCCGCGGCGCTCATCCCGTTCCTCGAGAACGATGACGCCAACCGCGCCCTGATGGGCTCGAACATGCAGCGTCAGGCGGTCCCGCTGATCCGGGCCGAGGCGCCGCTGGTCGGCACGGGCATGGAAGAGATCGTGGCTCGGGATTCCGGTGTGGCCGTCATTGCGCGACGTAGCGGCGTGATCGATCAGATCGACGCGACCCGTATCGTCGTGCGCGCCACCGAGGAAACCGCGACCGACACGCCGGGCATCGACATATACAACCTGCTGAAGTTCCAGCGTTCGAACCAGAACACGGCGATCAACCAGCGTCCGCTGGTCAAGGTCGGCGACGCGGTCAGCAAGGGCGATATCATCGCCGACGGACCGTCGACAGACCTGGGCGAGCTGGCTTTGGGGCGCAATGTGCTCGTCGCCTTCATGCCGTGGCTCGGTTACAACTACGAGGACTCCATCCTGATCTCCGAGCGCATCGTGCGCGATGACGTCTTCACCTCGATCCATATCGAGGAGTTCGAGGTCATGGCGCGCGACACCAAGCTGGGCCAGGAGGAGATCACCCGCGATATTCCGAATGTCGGCGAAGAGGCGCTCAAGAACCTCGACGAGGCCGGCATCGTCTATATCGGCGCCGAAGTCGACCCGAACGATATTCTGGTCGGCAAAGTGACGCCCAAGGGCGAATCGCCGATGACGCCGGAGGAGAAGCTGCTCCGCGCGATCTTCGGCGAGAAGGCCTCGGACGTGCGCGACACTAGCCTGCGGGTTCCGCCGGGCGTCGGCGGCACGGTGGTCGAGGTTCGCGTCTTCTCGCGCCGCGGCGTCGAGAAGGACGAGCGCGCCCTCGCAATCGAGCGCTCGGAGATCGAGCGCCTGGCCAAGGATAGGGACGACGAGAAGGCGATTCTGGAACGCAGCTACTACGGCCGCCTGAAGGAGCTGCTGCTTAACCGCGTGGCTGCCGGCGGGCCCAAGGGCATGAAGGCCAATTCCAAGATCACCGAGGTCCTGCTGGCCGAATACACCCGGGGCCAGTGGCGCCAAATCACGATCAAGAACGATCAGGTGATGGCCGATATCGAGACCCTGGGCCGCCATTTCGATGAAGCGGTCGGTCTGCTGGTGAAGCGGTTCGACGACAAGGTCGATAAGTTGCAGCGCGGCGACGAGCTGCCGCCGGGCGTGATGAAGATGGTCAAGGTCTTCGTCGCGGTGAAGCGCAAGCTTCAGCCGGGCGACAAGATGGCCGGCCGTCACGGCAACAAGGGCGTGATCTCGAAGATCGTGCCGATGGAGGACATGCCCCATCTTGAGGACGGCACGCCGGTCGATATCGTGCTCAACCCCCTGGGCGTGCCCTCGCGCATGAATGTCGGGCAGATCCTGGAGACCCATCTCGGCTGGGCCGCTCGCGGCCTGGGCCGAGAGGTCGGCGACATGCTCGACCGGGTTCGCCTGGGCGAGATCAAGACCGATACCCTGCGCAAGCGCATCAAGTCCATCTACGGGCCCGAGAACTACGGCGACTATCTGGAGCCCCTCGCGGACGAGGAGTTCCTGGAGCTTGCCGACAACCTGCGCGGCGGAGTGCCCTTCGCCTCGCCGGTCTTCGACGGCGCGACCGAGGCGGATATCGTCGAGGCGCTCGAGGGCGCGGGGCTCGACACCTCGGGTCAGGTGACCCTGGTCGACGGGCGCACGGGCGAGACCTTCGATCGCAAGGTCACGGTGGGCTACATCTACATGTTGAAGCTGCACCATCTGGTGGACGACAAGATTCACGCCCGGTCCATCGGCCCCTACAGCCTGGTCACCCAGCAGCCGCTGGGCGGCAAGGCGCAGTTCGGCGGTCAGCGCTTCGGCGAAATGGAAGTGTGGGCGCTGGAAGCCTACGGCGCCGCCTATACGCTGCAGGAGATGCTGACGGTGAAGTCCGACGACGTGTCGGGCCGCACCAAGGTCTACGAATCGATCGTCAAGGGCGACGACAACTTCGAGGCCGGTATCCCCGAATCCTTCAACGTGCTGGTCAAGGAGCTGCGTTCGCTCGGACTCAACGTCGAGCTCGAGGAACACGGTTACTGATCGGACGCGGGCGCGAAGCCCCCGGACGGTTGGACGCAGGCACGAGAAACGCCCCCAGGGCGTGACAGGAGAGTGACGCGATGAACGAGTTGATGAACATTTTCGGCCAGGTCGCCGGTCCGCAGACCTTCGACGAGATCCGTATCTCGATCGCGAGCCCGGAGCGCATCCGATCCTGGCCGTTCGGCGAGATCAAGAAGCCGGAGACCATCAACTACCGCACCTTCAAGCCGGAGCGCGACGGGCTGTTCTGCGCCCGCATCTTCGGGCCGATCAAGGACTACGAGTGCCTGTGCGGCAAGTACAAGCGCATGAAGTATCGCGGCATCATCTGCGAAAAATGCGGCGTCGAGGTTACCTTGTCCAAGGTGCGGCGCGAGCGCATGGGCCATATCGAACTGGCCGCGCCGGTCGCCCATATCTGGTTCCTGAAATCCCTGCCCAGCCGGGTCGGGCTGATGCTCGACATGACGTTGCGCGATCTGGAGAAGGTGCTCTATTTCGAGAGCCACGTCGTGACGGAGCCGGGGCTGACGCCGCTGATTCCCAACCAGTTGCTCACCGAGGACGACTACCAGACCGCACTGGACGAATACGGCCCCGACGCCTTCCAGGCGAATATCGGCGCCGAGGCGATCCGGACCCTGATGGAAGGCATCGACCTGGAGCAGGAGCGCGAGGATCTGCGCGTCGAGCTGAAGGAGACGGGCTCCGAGGCCAAGCGCAAGAAATTCGTCAAGCGCCTGAAGCTGGTCGAGGCGTTCATCGCCTCGGGTACCCGCCCGGAATGGATGATCCTCGAGGTCGTCCCGGTCATTCCACCCGAGTTGCGCCCGCTGGTTCCGCTCGACGGCGGCCGCTTCGCGACATCGGATCTCAACGACCTGTATCGCCGGGTGATCAACCGGAACAACCGGTTGAAGCGCCTGATCGAGCTGCGCGCGCCGGAGATCATCGTGCGCAACGAGAAGCGCATGCTGCAGGAGGCGGTCGACGCCCTGTTCGATAACGGCCGCCGCGGCCGGGTCATCACGGGCGCCAACAAGCGGCCGCTGAAGTCGCTGTCCGACATGCTGAAGGGCAAGCAGGGCCGGTTCCGCCAGAACCTGCTGGGCAAGCGCGTCGACTATTCCGGCCGTTCGGTCATCGTGGTCGGTCCCGAGCTCAAGCTGCACCAGTGCGGCCTGCCCAAGAAGATGGCGCTCGAACTGTTCAAGCCGTTCATCTATTCGAAGCTCGAACTCTATGGCATGGCCTCGACCATCAAGGCGGCCAAGCGCATGGTCGAGAAGGAGCGTCCGGAAGTCTGGGATATCCTCGAAGAGGTGATCCGCGAGCATCCGGTGCTGCTGAACCGCGCCCCGACCCTGCATCGCCTGGGCATCCAGGCCTTCGAGCCGGTCCTGATCGAGGGCAAGGCAATCCAGCTTCACCCGCTGGTCTGCACCGCCTTCAACGCCGATTTCGACGGCGATCAGATGGCCGTGCATGTGCCGCTTTCGCTGGAGGCGCAGCTCGAAGCGCGCGTCCTCATGATGAGCACGAACAACATCCTGTCGCCGGCCAACGGCAAGCCGATCATCGTGCCGACCCAGGATATCGTGCTCGGCCTCTATTACCTGACCATGCAGCGAGACGGCGAGTTGGGCGAGGGCATGGCCTTCGGCAATATCGGCGAGATCGAGCAGGCGCTCGATTCCGAGTCGGTCAGCATGCACGCCAAGGTTCAGGCGCGGTACGAAACCCTGGACGAAAACGGCGAGCCGACGATCGTGCGCGTCGAGACGACGCCGGGCCGGATGTTGCTGGCCCAGATTCTGCCGTTGAACACCGAGGTGCCGTTCTCGCTGATCAACCGCCTGATGACCAAGAAGGAGATCAGCGAGGTCATCGACCTCGTCTATCGCCATTGCGGTCAGAAGGAGACGGTGATCTTCGCCGACCGGCTGATGGCCCTGGGCTTCCGGCGCGCCTGCGCGGCCGGCATCTCGTTCGGCAAGGACGACCTGATCATCCCGGCGGCCAAGGTGAAGCTGGTCACCGAGACCCAGCAGAAGATCAAGGAGTTCGAGCAGCAATATCAGGACGGCCTGATCACCCAGGGCGAGAAGTACAACAAGGTGATCGACGCCTGGGCGCAATGCACCGACAAGGTGGCGGATGAGATGATGAATATGATCTCGTCCATGGGACAGGAAGACGGCAACATCAATTCTATCTGGATGATGGC
>JABIRQ010000284.1 GCA_018699755.1 Rhodospirillaceae bacterium
AATAAAACTGGCCGCCGCGGTCATCATCTTCCTGGTCGGGCTGGGCGGCGGCGCGGGCGCCATCCGGGCCGAGGCGAAAAGCGCGCCCGACCTGTTCTTCGCCGCCGGCAGCGTCTTCGCCGGCGGCATCTTCCTGGGCGCCGGGTTCATTCATCTGCTGCCCGATGCGGCCGGCACCTTCGGCACCTTGTTTCCCGAAACCAGCTATCCCATGGCCTTCCTCGGCGCGGGGCTGGGCTTTGCCGTCATTCTTCTGATCGACCAGTTCGCCCATGCCCGCGCGGGCCAGGCCCTCTCGGCCGAAAGCCACGGCGCCACGCCCTATCTGGTCGCCGTCGCCCTGTCGATTCATTCGATCCTGGCCGGCGCGGCCCTGGGGGCGGAGGAACATCTGGTCGGCTCCGCCGTCATCTTCGTCGCGATTATCGGCCACAAGGGTTCGGCCGGCTTCGCCCTCGCCGTCAGCATGATGCGCGGCGGCCTGGCGCGCGCCCGAGCCTGGCGAATCCTGATCCTCTTCTCCCTGATGACTCCGCTCGGCATCCTGATCGGCGTGGTCGGCAGCTGGCTGCTCGACGACCGGGGCGAGGAGGTGTTCGAGGCGGTCTTCGACGCCCTCGCCGCCGGCACCTTCATCTATATCGCGACCGTCGAGATCGTCGCCAAGGAGTTCCGCGCCGAGCGGGCGCGCGCCCTCAAGCTTACCCTGCTGCTCGCCGGACTCGGCCTCATGGCGATGCTGGCGGTCTGGCTCTAGGGCGGATTCAGCCGCCATTGCCTTTCTTGATCAGGCCAAGGCCGAAGTAATTCGAAATATGTCAGGAATATATCACTAGATATTGACATTGTCAGTCATGCCTCGTACAGTGCGCCCGTAGGAGGCTGCCATGACCGATGGACCGTTCAGAAATGCAGAGCTGAGTAGCCGCTGGAAGCGGTACGGCGACGATTTGGTGAGCGACGCGACAAGCCTGGAGGAACGCACTGCCCAAGCCTGCCACAGCATGCTCGGCGATGTAGATCTGACGGCGGTTAGCACCATCCTGGGTAATATCATAGACCACACTGAACGCCCTCAGATGGACTTGGACCTAGTCTCGTCGATCGATGCTCTATTCGATCCTCACCTGAAGTCCCCGCTCACGGACTTACTGCAGAAGCATGTGACTACCAACCTCCGGGACCAGATGCCCCTCGCGACGGCCGTTGACCAGGCGCTCCAGAGCACCGTCGAGGATTGGATCGGCATCACTAAAAACCGCCTGGACGAAGAATGCATCCGAGCCCGGGATCTCGGCGATCTGAACGAGAAGGGCTACAGCAATGGGATCGAGCGCAACCGAGAAGCTTTTGCGGCCATTGCGTCGGATGCTCTCTGCGACGCCCTAACTTCCGGCAATAAACGCGCATTCAGGCGGGCTCTTGAAAAGAGGACTAGCGTAGATGATGGACCTGAAGAATGAACGCTCGCCCGACGAAAACGCCGCCAGCAGGCAAACACTTACGCGTTATCGAGCAAGGTCAGAATCCTGGCCGTGCCCGCTTCCCGACACCGACCTCCGTGTGCACGCCTCAGAAATCGCGGCCGCGACCGGCACCACCTACGATGAAACCCAGAAAAACCTTAGGACCATGCTCGTGACGCATGCGGAAGAATGGCGGGGATTTTTGGCAGCCCAAGGAGAACAAAGCTTTTTGAAGAGCTGGATGGAAGGAGGGCGCTATGGTCGATTTGAATGAACTGAGCGCACAGGAGATAGGCCGACGCCTGCGACTGGCTCGGGAGAACGCGGACATCCGACAGGATGACGCTGCCCAGGTTATTGGTATGTCTCGTCCAACTCTCGTCTCTATCGAGAAGGGAATGCGCCGTGTACGTATCCAGGAACTTCAAATGCTGGCCCGCCACTATGGGGTCTCGGTCAATGCACTCCTTCGGCGGGAGGCCGTGCACACGGACCTCGTGCCTCGGTTCCGCAAACTTAGGGAGACGGAGGACAAGTACACCGCAGAGGCCATACAGCTATTCAACAACCTGATTAAAGCGGACGTTGAGTTGGAGAACGTACTCGGCATCAAGCGGCGGCGAAACTACCCACCAGATCATGGCATCAACGAGGGCGACGTTATGGGCCTTGCTGAAAAGCACGCCCAGGACTTGCGCGACTGGCTGGGGCTCGGCTCCGGACCGATCGCCGATATTTTCTCGGTTATCGAGCTAAGTCTTGGTATTCGATTGTACCAGCGCCGCCTGCCATCAAAATCGAAGGTGGCGGGGTTGTTCACTTACGATGAGTCCGTCGGCGCGTGCATATTACTTAATGCAAACCATCCCCTCCCGCGTCGCATCATGTCCGCCGCGCACGAACTCGGCCACTTCGACGGGACGCGCCATTCCCCCGAAGTGCTCGAAGAGGACGAAAGGTTTTTATCCCGCGATGAGCGCTACGCCAACGCTTTTGGTAGAGCGTTCTTGACCCCTGCTGAGAGCTTCTCGGAGAGCTTCCGACAGTTGAAGGAGATCACGGGCAAGACGACCCGGCGGCTGATCATTCTGCTTGCCCATCAGTACAATATCTCCCGCCATGCTTGCGGCCTTCGGCTAGAGGAACTGGGCCTCGCAAAGAAAGGAACTTGGGCATGGTTTGAGAACAATGGCGGCATCACCGAGGCACACGTGCGGGAGGTTCTTGGTGAGATGGCCTATAGCCCCGACCCGGCCAAGAGTGATGCGCACCGACTCATTTCTCATCGCATAAGCTTGATGGCCCATGCTGCCTGGAAGCTTGAGCTCATGTCGGAGGGACAACTGGCAGAATTGCTCAATGTCGGCCGTGTGGAGCTACGCGATATCATTGACCAGATCGAGCTTGAGGAAAGCGGGACGGATGGCCTTCTCAAGCTCCCTGACTGACGACCTGAGGCCGCTTGTTCTTGACACAAGCGTTCTGATCAACCTGCACGCCTGCACCTATGGCGGTCGCATTCTCAGAGCCGTACCCAACGACATCTTCGTCTCCCGGATCGTGGCGAACGAACTGGAGCACGAGACGAGCCGCAAGAACGGCGAGCACAGCTTCCTTCACGGGCTCCTTTCCGGCGGGGAAGTCATACTCGCCGACATGACAGACGATGAGTATGCCCTGTTCGCAGAACTCACTTCTGGCTTCCCGTCGATAGATGATGGAGAGGCCGCAACCATTGCCGTTGCCGCAATGCGTAAGTTTCTCTGCCTAATAGACGAAAAAAAGGGCCGCGCTCGCGCGGAGGTATATATGGACCAGCAGGAGCCAGCCTGGTCTCTCGACCTATTGCGTCATCCGCAGGTGGTGGCAACTCTCAACCCGGCTCAAGCGGCAGATGCACTATACTTAGCCCTTCGTAATGGGCGCATGCGCATTCCTGAAGATCATTGTAGTCATGTTGTAGGAGTTATAAGCCCACGGCGTGCTCTCGAATGCCGTAGCCTGCCAGGATACAAGATTCGCCGCCAGGAATGGTGCCAAAATAAGTATTTATAAATTGAATTATGTTCACTGATTTGGTGCGTCGCAAGTACTGCAGAGAGCAGCGTAATTAAGCTAAATAACAATAAGCAACCGACAGAAGTAGCTTGCCAAAATGAGTTAATCATCATAGATGCATATTATTAAAATTGTGAGGGGCTCCGCAGCCTACTCTGCGCCTCGCAGGCGAGCCAGGGCCTTGCGATCCGCGCCGGAGGGCAGAGGCGCCGCGCCGTCGCCGGCCAATCGGCTTTCGATCCAGGCCAGGATGTCGTCCAGGACCACATCCGCCTCCAGGTCGCGGGTCAGCATGTGAAAGCCGTCCTCGTAGACCGCGACCCGGCGCCGCGCCGCGTCGGCTTCGGGCATCCGCTCCAGCATGGCGAGGGTCGGGCCGCGCGGAATGATCTGGTCGCGCATGCCGTAGAGAACCAGGGTCGGGGTCTCGATTCTGCGGGTCGCGGCCAGGGCTTCGTCCATCAGGTCGACCAGGCCCCAGATGGCGTCGATCCGCGTCCGCTTGATGACCATGGGATCCCGCGCCAGGGCACGCAGCATCTCGATATTGTCCGAGGGGACGATGCCCAGCCCGCGCCCGGTCAGTTCCATCCAGGGCGTGGTATGGGCGGCGATCCAGAGGGCCGAGCGCTTGACCCCGTCCATCGTCTTGCGGCCCCAGACCGCCGGAGCGATCAGGATCGCCCCGTCGGGGCGCAGCGCCGGTTCGCGCGCCAGGGCGGCCAGCACGACGGCCCCGCCCATGCTTTCCCCCATCACGAACAGGGGCAGGCCGGGATGGGTCGCCCGCACCAGCGCCGCGACCGTGCGCAGGTCGCGCGTCAAAGCGTCTCGACCCGGCCACAAGCCGCGCCCGGGCGCCGCGCCGAAGCCGCGCTGATCGTAGGCGTAGACGGCGATGCCTTCGGCCCGCAGGCGTGCGGCCGGCCCGGCGAAAGCGTTGGAGTAATCGTTGAAGCCGTGCAGGGCGACGATCGCGGCCGCCGGCCGACCCTCCGGCAGCCAGCGGCGGAGGGGCAGGCGCAGGCCGTCGACGGCGATATAGCCGTCATCGGTCAGGAAAGCCGGCGCCCGCTCGGGCAGCGGCATCTGGCGCTGGGGCGCACAGGACGCCAGAACCAGGGCGAGCAGCAGCGGGGCGAAGCGCAGGCCGCGCATGGTCACTCCGCCGCGGAGGCGCTGTCGGGCGCGCCCTCCGCGACCGACCGGCCGGTCAGCGCCAGGAAGATATCCTCGAGGTCGCTTTCCTCCGTCGAGAGGTCCGAGATGGTCAGGCCGGCGGCGCGCACGGCGGCCAGAATATCGCCGATCCGGGTCGCGCTGGGCTTGTAGCGCACGATCAGACGGCGGGGCGGGGCCAGTTCGACGGAGAGTTCGGCCATCTCGGCCGGCACGGCGGTCAATTCCTCGGCCACGGTGATCGCCAGTTCCTTGCGGTCGAGGCGGCGCAGCAGGGCCTCGGTCGAATCGTGGGCCACCAGTTCGCCCCGATCGATGATGGCGATCCGATCGCAAAGCTCCTGCGCTTCCTCCAGATAATGCGTCGTCAGAAGGACGGTCGTGCCGCGCGCGGCGAGCGAGCGGACATAGGTCCAGAGCTGGCGGCGCAGTTCGACATCGACCCCGGCGGTGGGTTCGTCGAGAACCAGAACCGGCGGGTCGTGCACGATGGCCTTGGCGACCAGCAGGCGCCGCCGCATGCCGCCCGAGAGGCTCCGGGCATAGGCGTCCGCCTTGTCGGAGAGGGAGAGGGCGGCGAGGATCTCGTC
Source organism: Rhodospirillaceae bacterium (assembly GCA_018699755.1). Taxonomy (GTDB): domain Bacteria; phylum Pseudomonadota; class Alphaproteobacteria; order CADEGL01; family CADEGL01; genus JABIRQ01. The sequence goes on from JABIRQ010000284.1 coordinate 5,294, forward strand.
TGTCCGCCGTTCGGCCCGCGGCACGCCGAACAGGCCCGCCTGCACCTCCAGCAGCTCGCGCGGGGTGAAGAAGGGATCGATGTTCAGTTCCTGGGGCACAACCCCGATGGCGGCGCGGGCCGCGCGCGCTTCGCGGTCGATATCGTGGCCCCAGACCTGGGCCATGCCGCCGCTCTTGATGACCAGACCGGCCAGGATATTGATGAAGGTCGATTTGCCGGCGCCGTTCGGACCCAGCAGGCCGAAGACCGAGCCGCGCGGGATTTCCAGGTCGATGGCTTTCAGCGCCTTCTTGGGCGCTTCGCCGCCAAGGCCACGATAGGTCTTGGACAGACCCTGGGCGCGTATGGCGAGGGCGGGCGGCTCCTCGTGGCTGGCGCCGCCGGGTTGGGCGTCGTGCATGATGTCGGGAATCCGAACGATTGAATGCGGCGCGGCAATCCGTATCATCCGCCTCCGGGCACGGTCAACGCGACCGCCAGGGCAGCGAGGGACGGGACCAGTGACGGTCGAACCGCCGGAAACCGTTGAAATCGAAAAACGCGAGACCGCCTGCGACGGTGGCGGCGGCGCGCTGGGCCATCCGCGTGTGTTCCTGAACATGGGCACGCGCGATTTCGTCGAATGCCCCTATTGCGACCGGCGCTTCGTGCTCAAAGCCGGGGTGGCTGCGCCGGCCGGCCACTAGGCGCGCCCTCGACACTCCGCGCGCCATGCTGCATCTTCGGCGGACCTGTCCGGCGCCACCCGAATCGCAGCAACCATGAGCGAACCCAAGGTCATTCTGCCCGGCGCCGAAACCGGCAAGCGTCACCTTATTCTGGTGGACGGCTCCGGCTATATCTTCCGCGCTTTCCACGCCATTCCGGTCCATGCCTTCGTGCGTTCCGACGGGGTTCACACGAACGCCGTCAACGGCTTCTGCAACATGATCCACAATCTGATGCAGAGCGCGCGCTCGGACGATGCCGAGGATTACATGGCGGTGATCTTCGATGCGGGACG
>JABIRQ010000249.1 GCA_018699755.1 Rhodospirillaceae bacterium
ATTTCGCGGAACTCGACGCCATGCTGGCGCACAGTTCCGCGCGCCACGACGATTCGGCGATTGCCGCGGCCCGCCTGGAGCGGCGCCTGGCGGCGGGCGATGCCGAGGGCGCCTGCTCCGCCGTGGCGGCAAATCCCGAACTGCGCGCGGGAGACGATTGGCTCAAGGCCGCCCTCTATTGTCAGATCCTCGAGGGTGACACGGCCGGCGCGGAACTGGCCCTTTCGGTCATGGCCGAGGAGGGCGCGCTCGATGCCGATCCGCTCTTCTCGATCCTGGCCCGGCAGTTGATCGCGACCGAGGCAGGGGGCTCGGAGGGCGCGGAGACGGCGGGCGGCGCGCCCGGCGCCTTGCATCTCGCCATGATGGGCAGTCTGGAAATAGTGCCTGGGGGAAACGCGCCCGGCACCGAGGCCCTGGCGGCGACCGATCCGGGCGTGCTGCGGGCGATCGCCCAACGCGCGGACGTGGCGGAGGCGCTGCGCCTGGTCGCGGCCGAGCGGGCCGCCTTGGTGGGTGCGCTGACGCCGGAGGAGCTGGGTGCGGTCTATGCCGCAGCCCTGTTCTCGGCGGAGGAACTCGACGGCGCCCTTGGCCTTGCGGCGGAGAACTACGGCCCGCGCGCGCGCGCCCTGCTCTATCGGGCGGCGGCCGAGACGACTGTCGCCGCGGCCCGGGCGGCGGTGCTGGAAAAGGCCTGGGCGCTGGCTTACGGCACGGACGCCTTTCCCGTCGCTGTCCAGGGCACCCTGCCCGCGCTGGCGACCCTGCCGCCAAGCGCCGATCTGGCCTGGTTTGCGCCGGCCGCGGCGCGCGCCCTGTTTGCCGCCGGCGAGGAGGGCAAGGCGATGGCATGGTACCGCCTTGTCGAGCGCCAGGGCGCCGTCGACGCCGATATGGCGGCCGCCGCCGTCGCGCTTTGGCCGCTGGCCCGGCTGGCGAATCCCGGCGGGCCGGGACGGCCGGATGCGGTGCCGCTCGACGCCTGGCGGGTGGCGAATGCGGCGGAGGCCGAGAATGCCGCGGCACGGGCCGCCGATCTTTATGCCCTGCTCCACGCCGTCGGCGACGATCTGCCCGACGACGCCTGGGCCGATATGGCCGATGGGCCTGTCGCACGGGAGGCGCGGGTTCCGACCTTCCCGATCTGGCGCGGGCTGGAACGGGCGGCCGACGCGGAGCGGCGGGGCGAGACGATCCTGTACGCCCTGCTCGCCCTCGGTTCGGCCGGGCCCGCGGGTGCCGACACGGCGGTCCTGGGGCGGATCGTGCCGGCCCTGAAGCGGATCGGCCTGGAGCGGGAGGCGCGGGCCGTCGCCGTCGAAGCGGCCGTCGGCCGGGGCCTCTGAGATGCCAGGGTTTCTGAGATGAGGGGCGGGATCGCGGGCGGCCGACGCGCGGAAACCTTCCTTGAGATGATGGCGGCCGAGCGGGGGGCCGCGCGCAACACCATCGACTCCTACCGCCGCGACCTGGACGACTTCGCGACGTTCCTGGGCGCGCGGGGCGGGGCGCTGGATGCGGCGGAGGGCGACGACCTGCGCGCCTATCTCGCCGATCTCGACCGCCGCGCCTTTGGCGCACGCACCATCGCCCGGCGGCTTTCGGCCCTGCGCCAGTTCCACCGGTTCCTGGTCAGCGAGGGCGTGCGAGCCGACGATCCAACCCAGCAGATCGACGCGCCGCGCCGGGAGCGGCCCCTGCCCAAAATCCTGACCGAGGAGGAGGTCGAGCGCATTCTCGACCGGGCCCGGGAGATGAAGGGTCCCGAAGGGCTGCGGCTGGCCGCGCTGATGGAACTGCTCTACGCCACGGGCCTGCGGGTTTCGGAACTGGTCGGCCTGCCCGTCTCCGCCCTCGACAGGGACGGCCGGTTCGTCCTGGTCCGGGGCAAGGGCGACAAGGAGCGCCTGATTCCCATCACGGAGGCGGCGCGGGCGGCGATCGAAAGCTATCTCTCTGTCCGCGCCCGCTTCGTGCCGGGCTTCAAGGGCGATCTGACGGGAGGCGCCAAGGGTTCGGGGGGCGGGCGCTGGCTCTTCCCGTCGCGCGGCAGCCAGGGGCACCTGACCCGCCAGCGCTTCGCCCAGATGCTCAAGCGCCTCGCGATCGAGGCCGGGATCGCGCCCGCGCGGGTCTCGCCCCATGTCCTGCGCCACGCCTTCGCGACCCATCTGCTGAACCACGGGGCGGACCTGCGCAGCGTTCAGCGCATGCTTGGCCATGCCGATATTTCGACCACCCAGATCTACACCCATGTGCTCGA
>JABIRQ010000333.1 GCA_018699755.1 Rhodospirillaceae bacterium
GGCGGATACGGAGCGCCTGACCCTGCGCCTCGCCCGGCGTCCCGGCACGACCATGCTGCGCTCGGGCCATCCCGTTTTTGCGATCTGGGCGGCCCATCAGCCCGGAGGCCCGCCCCTCGAATCGATCGACCCGGCGGGACCGGGCGAATCGGGGGCCGTCTACCGCGATGCGGGTGCGGTAGGCCATCTTCCGCTCGACGAGGCGGGCGAAGCGCTGTTGGGCGAATTCGACGGGACCGCGGCTCTCGGCGCTATACTCAAGGTGTTGGGCGGGCGATCCTGGGCCGGACGATCTGGGCAGGCGGCGCTGGGCGCGGCCCTGGCCCTGCTGCTGCGCAAAGGTTTGCTCGCGAGTTGAACCGGGCGGGCCGCGAGAGTAAGGAGTCGGCCCATGGCACGTCCGCCGAAGATCGCGACCTTGCGCATGCCTTGCCGGGTCTGGGCCGTCGCCTCGCTGTTCGGCGATGCCGCCCGCGTGGACCGTCTGCATGCGCAACTCGACGAACGGATGGAGCCGACCGACCGGGTGGTCTATCTGGGCAACGTCTTGGGCGGACGGGATGGCCACAGGGCCGTGGACCGCCTGCTTGCCTTCGAAAAGAGATTCCTGGCCCGGCCCGGCATCGAGCGTGGCGATCTCGTGTGGCTGCGCGGGGCCCAGGAGGAGATGCTGCAGAAGCTGTTCCAGATCCAGATGGCGGTCGAGCCGGAGCGGGTGCTGGAATGGATGGTCGCCTGGGGCGCCGACCGCACGATCCAGGCCTACGGCGCCGATGCCAACGACGCGTTCGCTGCGATCCGCCAGGGCACCATGGCGATCACCCATTGGACCATCGCCCTGCGCAAGTCGTTCCAAGAGATGGGCCACCAGCGCTATTTCAACGCCTTGCAGCATGCGGCGCGGATGGGCGCGTCCGGTTATCTCTTCGTCAATGCCGGACTGGACCCGCAGCGGCCCCTCGACGAGCAGGGGGATTCCTTCTGGTGGGATAGCGGCGCGTTCGAACGCCTGGAAGAACCCTTCGCGGGCTTCGCACGGGTCGTCCGCGGCTACGATCCCGAGGCGCGCGGGCTGGTCGAGGGGGAGGCTTGGATCAGCCTGGACGGCGGCAGCGGGCGCGGCGGCCCCCTGCTTGCCGCCTGCTTCGCGGAAGCCGAGGGGATCGTCGACCGGATCGAGGTCTAGGCTCCGCTTCCGACTGACCCCCGACCCGGTTAGCATCGCTCTTCGACAAGCAGGAGAACGGGCATGCCTTTCGCTAGCGTTGCCGGAACGGACGTGTTTTTTGGCGGTGCCGAGGATCCGGCGGCCGGGCTAGGTCAGGTCGTGCTGCTGGTCCATGGCGCCTTCGACCACCATGACCTCTGGCGCGATGTCGTCCCGGCTTTGGCGCGGGACCATACGCCGGTCGCGGTCGATCTGCCGGGGCACGGCCGGTCCCCGGGTCCGGTCCTCGATCGTGCCGAGGCCTACCGCGCCTTCCTGGCCGGTCTGACCGACGCGCTTCGCCTGCCGCCCTTCGTCTTCTGCGGCCATTCCATGGGCGGGTCGATGGCGGTGGACTTCGCCCTGCACCATCCCGATCGGGTGGCAGGGTTGATCCCGATCGGTTCCTCGCCCGACTGGGATATCCCGGATTTCTTCATCGACGGCTGGGACACGGACCCGGAGGCGGTCTACCGGGAGAACCGGGACTATCTCTTCTCGAAGCGAACCGCGCGCGGCCTGATCGACGCCTATGACCGCCAGATGCGCGAGACGCCGCCGGCCCATTGCCAGGCGGACATGCGAACCTGCGCCTCCTTCGACCAGGCTGGGCGGTTGGGGGAGGTCCGCACGCCGACCGCGGTGATCTGCGGCGACGAGGAGTTCTGGATCGACGGTTCGCGCGCCCTGCATGCGGGCATCGCCGGGGCGACCCTCGACATCCTCCCCGCCGCCGGCCACGCCCTGCCGCTCGAACAGCCGGACGCGCTGAGCGCCGCGATCCTGCGGTTCCTGGATTCTCTTGCACGCTAGAGAAAGCGCAGATACTCCCGGACCTCCCAGTCTGAAACCCACTCGTGGTAGCGGTCCCATTCATCGCGCTTATGACGGACGAACAGGCCGTGCAGGGTCGGCCCGAAAACCTCCTTCGCCAGGGCATCGGCCTCGAACCCGTCGATCGCTTCGGACAGGGTGCGGGGCAGGGGCTGGGCGGTCCCTTCGTCTTTGTCCCGGGTCTCTATGTCGTAGAGCGACTTCTCGACCGGCGGTGGCGCATCCAGCTCCTCGGTCATGCCGCGCAGGGAGGCCGCGCTCGTCAGCGCCAGGGCGAGGTACGGATTGACATACATATCGACCGCCCGGTTCTCGATCGCGAAGCGCGGCTGCGGCAGGCGCAGCATGGCCGAGCGGTTGTTGCGGCCGTGGACGATATGGGTCGGCGCCCAAGTGACCGTGCCGCCCTCGAACTCGCGCGCGCGCCCGATCAGCCCTTTATAGGAGTTGACCGTCGAGCAGTTGACCGCAGTGATCGCGACCCCGTGGCGGATGACCCCGGCGACGGCCTGAAGGGCAAGTTCGCTCCAGTCGCCGTCGGCCTCGAAGAGGTTCTCGCCGGGGCGGTCGAGGGCCTGGACGCTCCAATTGATATGCGCGCCGTTGCGCCAGTCGCCCTGGGCCGGCTTGGGCATGAAGGTTGCGAACATGCCGTGCTGCTTGGCGACCTCCTTGGCCATGATGCGCAGAAAGGTGAAGCGGTCCGCCATGGCGAGCAGATCCGTGTAGCCGAAATCCAGTTCGAACTGGGAATACCCGCCCTCGCAGACCACATTCTTCAGCTCCCAGCCGAGAGCCTCGATATGGCGGCTCATTTCGGCGAGATAGGGCATGGAATCGAGGGTGTATTCGACGTCGTAGCCGAACGCCTGGCGCTTGGGGCGCAGGCCTCCGCCCGCCGGCGGATCGTCGTCGATGGCCTTCGCCGGCTGGCCGTTCGAATCATATTCCATGACGATGAACTCCGGCTCCATGCCGGCAAGGAACCTGTACCCTGCCTCGGCCGCCGCCCGAATCTGGCGTTTGAGAATTTGGCGCGGACAGACATCGTAGGGAGCGCCCTCGAAGAACAGGTCGGCATAGACGAAGGCGATAGTCGGGTCCCAAGGGCAAAGGTGCAGGCTGGAAAGATCGGGCACCGGGATCTGGTCCGGGTCGGCCGGGCCCAATTCGGGATGCATGGTGACCGAATGAACGGCGAATTGCGGGCCCTTGCCCCGGCACAGTGCGGGAAGCTCGGAGAGTGGAACCGGCTTGGTCTTGGGCGAGCCCAGGATGTCGATCCAACAGGACATGACGAACTCGACCCCGGCCGCTTCGAGCGTGGCCATCGCCTCGGCGATCTTGTCGTCCGAAGCGAAGGCCGCCTCGATGGTTTCGGGGTAGAGGCGGTCGAGGTCGGTCATGGCGTGCTCCGTCGTCCGGGCTCCGTGCGGATGGGAATATCGAAGGCGGATGCCCACTTTATGCACGGAACCGAATTTTCTATTTGATAATTATTCGAAATCCGAAAGAATAACAAGCATGCGATTCGGAACCCGTAGCACACGGACGAAAAGATGACGAAAGTCGCAGAGGGCAACCTGCTTCGTCTGTTGCGGCCAGGCTCCGTTGCCGTGGTCGGGGCGACGCCGCGCGAGGAGGCCTCGGGCCATGTCGTGCTCCGGAATCTGCTCCGTCACGGCTTCGCCGGCGAGGTCTATGCGGTCAATCCCCGCTATGATCAGGTGCTCGACCGACCCTGCTACCCGAGCCTCGCCGATCTGCCCGGTCCGATCGATGCGGCCTTCCTTGCCGTGCCGGCGGCGGCGGTGCCCGATCTGATCGACCAGGCGGCGGCCAAAGGCGCGGCCGGGGTCTGCGTCAATGCCGGCGGCTTCGCCGACGCGGGCAGGGAGGGGGCGGCCCTGCAGGACGAGTTGTCCGCCCGCGCGGCGACCCACGGCATGGCGGTCTGCGGGCCCAACAACATGGGCCTGGTGAACCTGTGGGACGGCGCCGTGATGTGGATGTCGGACCTGCCCGAGTTGGCGCCCGGCCCGGTCGCCGTGGTCTCGCAAAGCGGGTCGGTCGCCATTGCGCTGAGCCAGGACCCTCGGGGTCTCGGCATCGGCTATCTCGTGACTGTGGGCAACGAGGCAGTGTGCGACGTCGCCGACTACCTAGACGCCCTGGCAGCGGACGAGCGGGTCGGGACGGTGCTGCTGTTCCTCGAGGCCCTGCGCCGGCCGCGTGCCTTCGCCGCCGCGGCACGCAAGGCGATCGCGGCGGGCCAGCGCATCGTCGCCCTCAAGGCCGGGCGCTCGGCGGTCGGGCGCGCGGCCGTCGCGGCGCATAGCGGGGCCCTCGCGGGCGAAGACGAAGTGCACCGGGCCTTCTTCCGCGACCTGGGCGTGATCCAGGCCCGCGACCTGGACGAGTTGCTGGAGGCGGCGGTGCTGGCGACCGCGCACCTTGACCCGCCCGAAGCGCACGGGGTCGGCATCGTCACCCTCTCCGGCGGCGAAGCGGCCATGATCGCGGACCTGGCCGAGGGCGCGGGACTGGACTTGCCCCAACCGGAAGGGCAGGCGAAGGAGTCTCTAAGGGACCTGCTGCCGCCGATCACGAACCTGTCCAACCCGCTGGATATCTGGGGCTATGGCTGGGACGCGAAGACCTTCGCCAAGGCGTTGGCCGTTCTGCTGGACGACGAGCGACTGGGCACGATCCTGTGCTTCGGCGACCCGCCTCTGTCGGGCGGCAACGACATGGAGCATGTGAAGGAGATGGCCGAGGTCCTGGCCGCCGTCGCGTCCGGCACGGACAAGCGGCTGGCTCTGGTCAACAATCTGGCGACGGTTGCGCCCCATCCGGAGATCGCCGCTGTGCTGGATGCGGCCGGGCTTCCCTACCTGCGGGGCACTGCGCCTGCCTTGGCCGCGGTGCGTAGCTGGCTGGGTTTCGCCGACCGGCGGGAGGTGCGGAACGCCGTGCCTCCGACCGCGATCGACCCGGCGATGACCGAGGTCGAGGGCTTCGACCGGCTTCGCGCGGCCGGCGTCCCGACGGCGATGTCCCAGGCTGCCGCCGATCCGGCCGAAGCGAAGGAGCGGGCTGCCGCACTCGGCTATCCGGTGGCGGTCAAAGGCAGCGTGCCGGGCCTTTCGCACAAGACCGAGCAGGGCCTGGTGCGGCTCGGACTCGCCGACGGGGCGGCAGTCGAGGCGGCCGCGGAAAAGATCGAGGCGGCGATGGCCGCGCTGGGCCGGGAGGGCAGTCACCTGGTGGTCCAGGCGATGGCGCCGCGCGGGGTCGAACTCTATCTCGGGGTGCGCAACGATCCGGATTTCGGCAGTCTGATTCTGGCCGGACCGGGGGGCGTGTTCGTCGAGGCGCTCGATGACGTAAGCTCCAGGATGGGGCCGGTCGACGCGGCTGAGGCGCGCGCCATGCTGGCCGAGACCGGGGCAGAGAAACTCTTGGCCGGTTTTCGCGGCGCGCCGCCGGCCGATATCGAGGCGGCCGCCGAGGCGATTGCGGCCCTGTCGCGTTTCGGCGCCGCGGTGGCCGGGGTTTTCGCCTCGGTCGAGATCAATCCGCTGATCGTCCTGCCCAAGGGCGCAGTCGGCGTGGATGCCGCTTTCGAGGTCCACTCGAACCGGCCGAGGGAGGGGACATGACCTACAGCACCATCACCTACGAGCGCGACGAGCGGGTTGCGGTCATCACCCTGAATCGACCCGAGCGCCTCAACGCGCTCAGCATGGAGCTCTGCGCCGAGGTCGAGGATGCGGTGAAGCGCGCCGACAAGGATCCGGAGATCCGAATCCTCGTCGTGACCGGCGCGGGCGGGCGAGCGTTCAGCGCCGGCTACGACATCGCCGACGGCGACGAAGGCATGAAGGAAACGGTCGAGGAGTGGTGGGAGAACCTGAACTACGACTACGATTTCACGTTTTCGGTGTGGAACTGCTCGAAGCCCGTGATCGCCATGATCGACGGCTATTGCCTGGCCGGCGGGCTCGAGTTCGCGCAGATGTGCGACATCCGCTACTGCTCCGATCGCTCGACTTTCGGCGTCGTCGAGACGCGCTTCGCCGCCGGCATCGTCACCCTGGCCATGCCCTGGATCATCGGCCAGCGCAGCCGCGAGCTGATCTATTCGGGCAAGACCATCGACGCGGTGGAGGCCCACCGCCTGGGCCTGGTCAACGAGGTCTTCGCGGCCGACGACCTGCGCGCCGAGGCGATCAAGCGCGCGAAGGGCATGTCCCAGGTCGCCCTGGCCTGCCTGCAGCACAACAAGCGCGCGCTGAACGGCACAATGGAGGCGATGGGCTTCCATGCCGCCATGCGCTACGGCGTCGCCATGGCGACCCTGATGGATTCCACCAAGACGCCGGAGTTCGAGCAGTTCGATGCGATCCGCCGCGAGAAGGGTTTCAAGGAAGCGCTGAAATGGCGCGACGCCCAGTTCGCGCCGTACGACGAATAGGAACGGTGGAATGAGCGAACTGCGCGCGCAACGAATCGCCGTCGTCGAGGACTGGTTCCGGGCGCTGGGAGAGGGCGATGTCGACGGCATGGAACGGCACCACACGGCCGATATCGTCTGGGAGCTGATGCCCGGCCCGGCCGAGGCCCATGTGCCCTGGACCGGTCGTTTCGAGGGCCGTGCCGGGGTCGAGACCTGCATGGCGGCCTGGGGCGGCGCGGTCGAAGGCGGGGAGGAGGGCATCGTGCTGGGCGAGATTCTGGCGGGCGGGGGCGACACTTTGGCCGTGCCCGGCCACACGGAGGTGACGGCGAAGACGACAGGGCGGCGCTTTCGCATGGAGTTCGTCGAGTTCTTCCGTTTCCGCGGCGACAAGATCGCCTTCATGAAGGTCTATAGCGATACGGCCGCGGCGCGCGCCGCCCTGGCCGGAGAACAGGGAGGAAGGCCATGAGAGCCGCGCGTTTCCACAAGCCGGGCGAAGCTTTGCGCATCGAGGAGGTGCCGGATCCGGTGCTCGAACCAGGAGCCGCGATCGTCAAGGTCCTGGCCGCTTTCGTGCCGCCTTACTTCGCCGAAATGATCGACGGCCGGGTTTCCTACACCCTGCCGCCGCTGCCCTTCACCCCCGGCATGGACACGATCGGCGAGATCGTCGCGGTGGCCGACGACGTCTCAGGGCTGGCGCCGGGAGACCGGGTTTTCTGCGACCATTTCTACAACACGACCCATATCGGCGGGCGCGCCGAGTCCTGCTATGTCGGGGTGTTCGGCAAGGGCGCGGCGTCGGAGAAGATCATGGGCCGTTGGCGCGACGGCAGCTACGCCGAGAAGATGATGCTGCCGGCGGAATGCTTTACGCCGCTCGGGCCCGCATCTCATCTGGACCCGGCGTTGCTGGTCCGTCTCGGCTGGCTCGGTACCTGCTACGGTGCGCTCCTGCGCTCGGAATTCCGGCCGGGTGCGACGGTGGTCGTCAATGCGGCGACCGGACTGGTCGGCTCGGCCGGGGTGCTCTTGGTGCTCGCCATGGGCGCGGGCAGGGTCGTGGCCGTGGGGCGCAAGGAGAAGGCCCTGGCGGAAATAGCGGCGGTCGACCCCCGCGTCGTGCCCGTGCGCATTTCGGGCGGTGACGATGACGCGGCACTGATCGCCACTGCGGCGGGCGGGGCCGATATCGTGCTCGACGCCGTGGGCGATATCATGGATCCCTGCCCGACGATGAACGCGATCAAGGCATTGGGACCCTACGGCAACGCCTTGCTGGTCGGCGGCTGCATGGGCGATCTGACCTTGAACTACAAATGGATCATGGACAATCAGCTCGTCGTCCTGGGCACGAGTTGGTATCCGCGCGGCGGCAGCGCGGAAATGCTGCGCATGATCGGCAGCGGCGCCTTGGATTTGACCGTGCTGCGCGCCCGCGAGTTCTCTCTCGATCAGGCGCAGGAGGCGGTGGAGTGGGCCGAGAAAGGGCCCGGCGGCCTGGAGCATGGCGCTCTGGTCCCGTGACCGAGCTTCGCGAGGACGGTCCGGCCAAACTGGACGGGTTGGACCGCGAGATCGTCCGCCTGCTGCAGGAGGACGGGCGGCGCAGTTACACTTGGATCGCGAAGCGTCTCGGCCTTTCCGACGGCGCGGTGCGCAACCGCGTCAATCGCATGATGGCGGAGAAGGTGCTGCGCGTGGTCGCCGTGGCCGATCCGGTCAAGCTCGGCTACACCGGCTACGCCATGTTGTTGCTTAAACTGGCCGGCGGCGCGGACCCGAACGAGCTGGGCGAGTATTTCCGCGATCTGCCCCAGGTCAGTTATGTCCTGTTCGCCGCCGGGCGATACGATCTGCTGGTCGAGGTGATCTGCGAATCCCAGGACGATTTGCGCGCCTTTCTCGTCGAGCATTGCTACACCAAGCCCGGTGTCGATTCGGTCGAGCCGATGATGAGCCTCAAGATGTACAAGAATCTGCTGGTCTGGGGGATGCCGTGACCGATCGGCTTCTGCGCGGTCGCCATGTCGTGGTCGATCCGAAGGCCCTGCCGGACGATGGCTTGCTCGACGACGGCGCGGTGTTCGTTTCCGGGGGCGTGGTCGTCGAATCGGGCCCCTGGCCGGCGTTGCGGGCGCGCCATCCGGATGTGGAGGTTCTGGGCTCGGACGCCCATATGGTCCTGCCCGGCTTCGTCAACGCCCATCATCACGGACGCGGGTTGAGCGCGGCGCAACTCGGCACGCCGGACGACGTTCTCGAATGCTGGATGCTGGATTTCATGGCAATGCCGCCGCTCGATACGCGGCTCGACACGATGTGGTCGGCACTCAACATGCTGCGTTCGGGTGTGACGACAGTGATCCACTCGGCCTACGCCCGCGAGGCAGGCCAGGGCGAGGCCGAAACCGCGGCGGCCCTCGACGCCTATCGCGAGACGGGGATGCGGGTTGCCTATGCCGTCGGATTCGAAGACGCGGTCAAACTGGTCGGCAAGGGCGATACGGAGTTCGTCGCAAGCCTGCCGCCGGACCTTGCCGAAACTGCGCGGTCCTTGATCGAGCCCCCGCCGCCGGGCGCCGCCGACGACTATTTCGCATTCGTCGATGCGCTAGCCGAATCCCATGCGGATGACGACCGGGTGCGCATTCTCTACGGCCCGAGCTGGCATCTCTGGTGCAGCGGGGCGCTCCTCGCGCGCACGGCGGAGGAAGCCCGGCGCACGGGACTCGGCATCCACACCCATGTCCTGGAATCGCCGATGGAGGAGGACTACGCGGCGGCCGTCTACGGGGTCGATACGGTCTCCAGACTGGACAGGCTCGGCCTGCTGGCCCCCGGCACCTCCTTCGCCCACGGCACTTGGCTCTCGGCCGAGGATATGGCGCGCTGCGCCACGGCCGGAGTCGTCGTCTGCCACAACCCGGGCTCCAATCTGCGCCTGCGAAACGGCATCGCGCCCGTGGCCGAGATGCTGGCCGCTGGCGTAACGGTTGGGCTGGGCATGGACAGTTGGGGCTTCGAATCCGACGACGACATCCTGACCGAGATGCGCTTGGCGACCCATTTGATGCGCCGCGGCGGTCCCGACCGTTTCGGCCCGGCGCCCGATTACGCGGATGCGCTGCGCATGCTGACCGTCAATGGCGCACGGGCGTCGACCTTCGGCGACGGTCTTGGCCGCTTCCTCCCGGGCAGTCCGGCCGATGCCGTGCTGATCGATCTCGCAGCCATGGCGAGTCCCTATCTCGATGCGGATCCGGTCGCGAGTTTCGTCCTGCTGGCCCGCCGAGAGCATATTGAAACGGTGCTGGTCGGGGGCGAGATCGCGATGCATCGGGGGCGTTTTCCGGGCATCGACCGGGATGCCGTCGGCGAAGCCCTGGCCGCCGTGGCGACGCGTCCGGCCGGCGAGACGCAGGTGCGGTTCCGGCAAGGCTTGCGCGCGCTGAGACCCCATGTCGCGCGGTATTTCGGGCGGGCGGGATGAAGGCCGACCGTCACGAGGTCGTGGTGATCGGCGGGGGCATCGCCGGCCTGGCCGCGGCCGCCGCCTTGGCAGAGCGCGACGTGGTGCTGTTCGAGGCGGCGGACCGGGTGGGCGGGCGCGTCCTGTGCGAGGCGGCCGGGGACTATTGGCTCAACCTGGGCGCCCATATCCTGGGCAAGACCGAAAGCCCCATGGCGCGCCTGGCGGCGGAGACGGGGGCTGAACTGCTGCCCATCCGGGGCCATATGGCGGCGGTCTGGGCGAATGGCAGGCTGGTGCGCCACGGCAAGGTCGAGAGCTATCCTTTCCGCCTCAAACTGCCGCTGGCCGCGCGGCTTTCCTTGATTCGCACGGGCCTGCGCTTGCGCGCGGCGAACAAGCGATCCTCCCGCCATATCCAGGATCCGATCCATGGCGACCGGAGCTTCACGGGACCCTATCCGTCCGTCGCGGGGGATGGCGCGCTCGACGCCCGCTCTTTCGCCGATGTGCTCGGCCCCATGCATCCCGACGTGGAGGCCCTGCTGCGCACCGGCTGCAACCGACTGTCGGGTGAGCCCGAGGCGATGAGCGGCCATTTCGGCAGCCTGATCGTGGGCGGGCTGTGGAGCAGCGGGATCCGCTCGGCCCATAGCGTCCGCGGCGGCATGGGCGCGATCACCGACGCCTTGGCCGCACGCCTGGGCAACCGCATCGTGACCGGCGCGCCCGCGCTGGGGCTGGAGCAGGACGGCGCCGGGGTTCGCCTGCGCCTGACTCGCGACGGGGCGGAGGAGACGATACTGGCCGACCACGCGGTGATCGCCACGCCGGCGCCGGTCGCGCGGCACATCGTCGCCGATCTGCCCGCCGACAAGGCGGCGGCGCTCGATCATGTCGCCTACGGGCCTTATGTCGTGATGGCGGCGGTCACCACCGAAACGACGCCCATGCCCTATGACGATCTCTATGCGGTCGCGGTCGCGGGGCGGACGATCACGATGATCTTCAACGGCGCGAACGCCCTGCGCGACCCGAGCGGATCGGCGCCGCGCGCACCGGGTGGCGCCCTGACGGCCTATACTGGGGCGGACAAGGCCCGCGCCCTGGCGGGGCGGTCCGACGATGAAATCCGCGCGCTGTTCATCGAGGAAATCAACGAGGTCCTGCCGGAGACCAAGGGCTTGATCGGCGAGACCCGAATCCAGCGGTGGGAGCACGGCTATCCCTATTGGCGGCCGGGCCGGTTGGACATCCAGGACGCCTTGGCGCGGCCCTTCGGGCGGATTCACTTCGCGGGGGACTATGTCGAGTATCCGTCCACCGATCCCGCGGCGCGCTCCGGCCAGATGGCGGCGCGTGCGATCCTTTCCGCTCTAGACGGCGATCCTACGTAGCTCTCGCGGGTAGGAGGTCAGCGCTTCGCAGCCGTCCTCGGTGACCAGGATCGTCTCGCTGATGCCGATGCCGAAACGGCCCGGCAGGCGGAAGGCAAGGGGCAGGTGGAAGGTCATGCCGGGGCGCAACTCGTCCTCTACCCCTTCGGCGATGAAGCCGATGCTGTCGGCCCAGGTCGGCGGGTAGCCGACCCCGACATGATAGCCGTAGACCCCGGCGATATAGGACTCGTCATCCACGGCCCGATGGGCGGCGCGCGCCTCGCGCGCCACATCGTCGCAGCTTCGCCCGGGCCGAACCCCGTCGAGCACGGCTTGGAGGGTGGCGAGGCAGGCCTCGACCACCTTGTCCGCGCCGTCCGGCGGCGCGCCGAAGGAGGCCATGCGCATCAGCGGCGCGGTATAGCGCTTGAAGTTGCCGCCGTATTCCAGGAAGACGAGGTCGCCTTCGACCAGCGGAACGCGCCGGTGGGTCTGGTGCCCGCCGCCGGTGCGCACGCCGGTCGTGGCGATCGGCTGGATAGCCAGGAAATCGCTGCCCGCGGCCAGCATGGCGTCGAAGCCCGCGCGCACGATGTCGTTGTCCGTGGCCCCCGGGCCGATCGCGGCGAACGAGGCTGCGACGCCGGCCTCGGTGATCGCGGCGGCCCGGCGCAGGCAATCGATCTCGGCGGGCGATTTGACCAGGCGCAGGCGGCCGACCAGATCGCTGGCATCGACGGGGTCGGCACCGTCGAGGCCACCCAGCAGGGCCTGATAGGTGTCCGCGCGCAGACCCGCCCGGCGCGGCTGCAGCCCGATGCGCCCGCGATCCAAGCCGCGGGTCTTCAGGAGCTTGGCCAATTCCCCACCCATGCCGCCGGGATGGGCCCAACTGCCCAGCACGATATCCTCGATCCAGGTGTTCATGACGGCCGCGGGTATTTCCATGGTCGTCGAATGAAGCAAGGGCGCGCCCTCGCGGGGCAGGGCCAGGACGGCGTGGTTGCCGACCCCGAACCCATCGTAGCCGGTCAGCCAGTTGAGGTCGCAGTGGTGGCTGATCAGCAGTAGGTCGAGTTCGTTCCCGGCCATGGCGGCGTGCACCGCGGCCAGGCGGGCCTCGTGCTCGGCCATGGGGAAGACCAACCCGGCCCCGCCCAGACTGTCGGCCAGCTTCCCGGCATAGGTCGATGCATCCATGGTGAATCCTTTCGCGGCTTGGCGTCGATATGACGACGGCCTAATGCAGGCGGTCGCGCAGGCGCATCTTGATCGGACCGTTAGCGCGGCTGTGGATGAACTGGTCGAGATGGGGCTCCGCCGCTGTCAGCGCCTCCCCGGCGGGCCCGCACCAGATGATGTGTCCTTCGAAGACCATGGCGATCCGGTCGGCCAGATCCACCGCGGCCTTCATGTCGCTGGTCACGGCGACCACCGTGGCGTCGAGCCTGCGCTTCTCCTTGAGGACGAGCTTGGTGATGGCGTTGGTCATGATCGGGTCGAGCCCGGCCATGGGTTCGTCCAGCACCAGGATCTCCGGGTCGTCGGCGATGGCGCGGGCGATGCCCACGCGTTTCTGCATGCCGCCCGACAGTTCGACCGGGAAAAGTTCGGCCGTGTCCGGCGGCAGGCCGACATTGCGCAGCTTGTCGATCGCGATGGCGAGGGCCTCGTCGCGGCTCAGCCGTTTCTCGCGGCGCAGGCGGAAGGTGATGTTCTCCCAGACGCGCAGGGAATCGAACAGCGCACCGTATTGGAACAGCATGCTCATCTTGGGCAAGGTTCGGTTGCGCGCGCCCGGACTCATGCCGACGGTCTCATGCCCGGCGATGCGCAGGCTGCCCCCATCGGGCGGCATCAGCCCCATAATGGTCTTGAGCAGAACGGTCTTGCCGCAGGCCGAGGGGCCGATCAGCACCAGGCTCTCGCCGCGCCGCACCTCAAGATCGACGCCGTCGAGCACGGTATTGGTGCCGAAGCGCTTGCCGATTCCGTCGAGCACGACCTGCGGGTCGCCCCGTGTTCCGTTTCCGTCCGTCAAATGAATTCCGCCAAATGAATTCGGTAAGGGCCGATCGCGGGGCACTTTACCAGACCGGTTGCATGGTTCCATGGCAATCGGGGTATGGTCCCGGGCAATGATCGA
>JABIRQ010000486.1 GCA_018699755.1 Rhodospirillaceae bacterium
CTGCATCGGATGCAGGGTGTCGCCATCGGCCAAGCCCTCGATCGTCAGGACATCCGCGCCGTCGGCCTGGGCGGCCAGCACGGTGCAGCTTTTCACCGATTCACCGTCGATATGGACGACGCAGGCGCCGCATTGGCTGGTGTCGCAGCCGACATGGGTGCCGGTCAGGCCGAGCTGCTCGCGGATGAAGGTCACGAGCAGGGTGCGCGCTTCGACCTCGCCGGAAACGGCCTTGCCGTTCACGGTCATGGAAACCGCTGTGGGCATATATTCCTCCCTGATTTGGACGCGGGAGGTCCACCTGACGAACGCCCCCGGACTGCTTCGATTTTCGCCCGCCCGGACGCTGGAAATGCGCCTGCGGGTCTTATCTGCCAGTGTGTTGCGGCCGACCCGGCAGGTCAAGGCGGGAAAGGGATGAGCGGGCTCGGTCCGTCCCGCAAGACGCTCAATGCGAAACGGTCCGTCTCGGGGCCGGGCCGCTCGTTCAAGTGTCAGAGGCCGCTATCTCCTGCGGCCAAGGCCTTTAACACCCGTCCGGGCAAGTGGAGCCCGACCAGTGACAGGCTCTGGCCCCGATCTTTTCGTCAAGGGCCTCGTCGGTGAGATCGTCGTCGCGAACTGTGTGAAGCGCAGGGTCATGGGCCATGAAGCCTCCAACGTTCAGGCGGAGCTCGTTCCCCGCCACCGGGGTAGCTTGGCATGGATAATGTGGCTGGGATACCGCGAGCCGCCTTCGAACGAAACGGCCGGCGGCCCGTCGTCAGGTTACCACCACGGCTGCCAGGACCACTGCGACGGCGAATATAGGCGCGGGTGCCCAAAGGCGCGGGGGCAAGGCTGGGGATCGGACTCGCTCTCGACGAAGGACCACCAGTCGCGGCCCGAGAGCGGCGGTGGGGCAGGCATGACTATGCCCTGACCTTCGTCGATCAGTTCGCCTTCGCGAGCAGTATCCGTCGCCGCGTTCTCCGATATGGAGCGTTGGTTCGTGTTGTTTTCGCGGGTGGGCGAGTGGATCGATCGGCCGGAGCCGAGCCACTAGCTAACTGCCACAGATGCCATTCGTCGCGGTGTAGCTGTATTTCAGGCAATCGCGCAGATCGAGCGCCTCGTCGGTCAGCTCTTCGTCCTGGATTTCGGCGATGCGGTCGGCGGTCATCTTATCCTCCTCAAGTGTCTTGGTTTCCATTCGCCCTCGCCCTGGCTCGGCAGGGAATAGCGGCTGCAGTCCTCGGCCCGTTCGCCATCTTGTCGGGGCACAGCACCTAGATGCCGGAACACCATCGGCCGACACCCCGACGCGACCGACGCGACCGACGGCGACAAGACCATCGAGCCGAACGGGCGAATCATTTTTATATATTAGAAATAGCTAAATCAATTGATTTTTCTGCCCGGATGCCTTTGTCGTCCACTTCGGCGCCCATCCCCGCGGCTTCGCGTCGTCAAAGAACCGCGACGACGGCCAGAACAAGCGCGACGGAGAGGATCAGGGTCGGGGCCCAAAGGCGCGGGGGCAGGGCCGGGCCGGACTCGCTCTCGGCGAAGGGCCACCAGTCGCGGCCCGATGGCGGCGGCGGGGCGGGTGGCTGGGCGGGCACGACTATCCCTGACCTTCGACGGTCTGCGTGAACTTCTCGAAGAACTGGCCGGCCATCTTCTTGGCCGTGGAATCGATCAGGCGCGAGCCGATCTGGGCCAGTTTGCCGCCGACATTGGCCTGGACCTCGTAGTGCAGGACGGTCGCCGCGCCGTCCTCTTCCAGGCGGACGTTTGCGCCGCCCTTGGCGAAGCCGGCGACGCCGCCCTGGCCTTCGCCGGAAATGCGATAGCTTTCCGGCGGGTTCATGTCGGTCAATTCGACGCGGCCTGCGAATTTGGCGCTGACGGGCCCGACCTTGGCCTTCACCTTCGCCGAAAAGGCGGTGTCCGATTCCTTGGTCAGTTCCTCGCAGCCCGGAATCGATTCCTTGAGGACCTCGGGGTCGTTGAGCGCGGCCCAAACCTTGTCGCGCGGTGCTTCGATCCGATATTCGCCCGTCATGTCCATGGTTCCGACCCTTTGTTATGGTGCCCTGCGTGGCGTCCTGCGGTTGGCGGAAAGCTATATCCGCTCCGGGGCGCGGGCAAGGCGAGGGCGTGGTCAGGCCGGGCTGGGCGGGAGCGGGCCGCCCGCGCTATGGTGCGGCGCGAACGAGCCGAACCGGAGTGACCTGTGACCGCGCTTCCACGCTACCTTGCCGCCGCCCTTGCCGCTTGCTTGTTGCTGAGCCTGGCCGCCTGCTCCGCAGACGACGCGAATCTCTATGACGTGCTCGGCCTCGACGAAGAAGACACTGGTCCGCCGCCGGAAACCGTCGGCAAGAAGGGGGCGCCGGTGGTGGTCGTGGTCGAGGAGAGCGAGGAAACCGAAGAGTCCGAAGTCGCCGCCGCACCGCCGAATGGCGTAGAGGAAGTAGTGACGATCGATTTGAACACGGCCGAGGTGTTCTTCGAAGGGGATGCCGTGCCCGGCGAGCCCGAAGCGGCTGAGGCGGAGTTCCGTTGCTACCGCACGATCGACGCGCGGATTTCGGTCCAGGTCCAGCGCGGCAAAATTCCCGCGCCGGATCAAAGCCAGGCGGGGCGGCGCGCTTGCGTCTATGCCGCCTTGTGCGACGTCATCGACGGCCAGCCCAACTACTTCGCCAACCTGATGGCGGCGGCGCGGTCGGCCGTGCAGTCCGGCGCATCGGGCGAGGGCGAGTTTGCCCAACAGCAGGCCTTTGCCGAAACCTGCCGGGGTCTGCCGGGGTTCGGCCGCGACATGATGTTAAGCGAGGAGGCCTTGTTCCTCGACGCGGTGCGCACCCGAAACGACCTCAGGGGCATGTATGCGACGCAGTAGATGAGGACGGGCCGCGCATGAGCGCAGATGGCCGTATGTGATGGCCGAGTTCTTTAATCCGGAGGTTGTTTGGCCGCCCTTTGGGGCCTTTTCCATGGCAGCGGTGCCTGGGAACGGGCAGGTAGTCCAGCTTAAAGGCCAGGTTGCCCTCGACCAGGACGGCGCGGTGGTGGGCAAGGGCGACATGGCGGGCCAGCTGGTTCAGGTTCTGGAGAATATCGGCGCGGTCCTGGGGGCAGTCGGTGGGCGCATGGCGGATATTTACGCGCTCAGCACCTTTACCACGGATATCGAAACCTTCATGACCTTGGGCGGGATTCGCGCCCGCTATTTCGAGCCGCCCTATCCGGTGACCACGACGGTCGAGGTCGCGCGCCTCTATCATCCCGATCTGACGGTCGAGATCGCTGCGACCGCTGAGATTCCGCGCGCGCGATACACCCGGTTCGCCTAAAGATCGACGAGACCGACGGGCGAAAACCATAGTCGTTGCGAGAGCCGAACGGGCCATGGTTTCGGCACAATCGACCGTTAGGCATAGGGTGCCGGGGCAAGGGGTCGCGCCGACGGTTCCGCTTGCGGCGGGGGGCTTCGAGCCCCTAGTTTGGCTCCGGTTTCCGGATGGAGGATTCATGGCGTTCTGTCGACATTTCGCGGCGGCCTGTTCGATGGCCCTGGCGCTCGGCCTCGGCGTGTCGGCGGCCTCGGCCCAGGACTATTCGGGCTTCGTCGGCAACTATCGGCACGATCGCCAAGGCGACTTGCCGCAGGTCGATGTGAAGCTTTTCTCATGCGACGGTTATCTTTGCGCCGACGGCAGCACGGATTCGAGCCAGTGGAAGGCGGCCTGCACCGCCGAAGGTCCGCGCGCCCAATGCAACATCGCAGGGCGGCGTGTCTCGGACGGGGCAAGCTATCAGGGTACCTCTGAATTTCAGCGCCAGGGCGACGGCCTGCTTTTCCTTTTCGACGTGGTCTATGACGATGGCCGGCGGTTCAGCCAATCCTTGCCGCTCGCGCGTGTCGCCGCCGGGGCGGGAACGGCGCGGCCCGGTCCGGCAATCGGCGCGCAATTGGCCGAGGAAGCGGCGGGCGA
>JABIRQ010000336.1 GCA_018699755.1 Rhodospirillaceae bacterium
AGGGCCTGAAGCGGGTGGGCCTGGTCGCTGAGCATGTTGACGACAGGGACCGGTGCTACCGCCGCCATGCGCTCCACGTTGGCGTGGTCAAAGACCCTGGCCCCGATGGCGCCGTGGTAACACGCCAAGGTCCGGGTGACATCCTCGGTGCTCTCGCGCTCGTCGAGACCGACCTCGTCAGAACGGATCGTCACCGGGTGTCCTCCGAGGTGGACTACGGCCATCTCCATCGAGTTCCTGGTGCGCGCCGAGGGCTTCTGGAAAACAAGGGCCATGCCCTTGCCCGCCAGCACCCGGGGTGGCGACTCGAGCTCGGCGAGGTCGAGCACCTCGGTGAGCTCCGACGGTGAGAGATCATCGATCTCCAGCAGGTGACGTGGCATCACGAGCCTCCCATGACCTGATCGATGATCGACAGGGCCTCGTCGACCTGGGCCTTCCAGTTGTCCTCGGTCAGCCAGGCGGCGTAACCGGCGCGCCCGCCGCGGCCTTCGTTGCCCGTTTCGAGCCGCTCGCCCTGGCCGGCCACGACCTGAACGTTGAGGCGGACGAGCGGTCGGATATCGGCGCGCGCCTCGCCTCCGGCGCGCAGAATCTGGACGGCCTGCCAAACCCCCATCAGGTTGACCATCACCTGGCGCACCCGTGGATCGCGCGCACGAGCATAGGCGTCTATCTCGGCCAGCAGCTTGACCTTGGTTTCGAAATCCACTTCCTGAAGCGGATTGTCGTCGACATAGAGATGGCGATTGGTCTGCGCCGGCGCGGCGGCCATCGTCCCGCCATAGCCGCGCGAAACCGATTCGACCGTCTCGGCCGCGCGCTTGATCGCGCCTTCGGAAAGGTCGGAGGCATGGGCGTAGCCCGTCGCCTCGCCGGCGACGGCGCGCAGGCCGAAACCCTGGGTCGTGTCGAAACTGGCGCTGCGTAGACGGCCATCGTCGAACACCAGGGATTCGGATTGCCTGTACTCGAGGAACAGCTCGCCGTCGTCGGCCTTGGCCAGGGCGCCGTCGACGATCGATTCCGTGCGCCGCCGGTCCAGGCCGGCTCGTGTGAAGAAGAGTTCGTCGGTCGCCGACATATCGGTCATCTGCGTTTGTATCCCGTCGTATCGCCCAGGCCGGCCTGGCCGGCCGGCGCCTTAGGGGTCACGCCCCGAGCCCTATATGGGCACTATATGGAGGCTTCCGGGCGCGAGGCCAGGGCCCTGCGCCGCCCGCGGCCAAAATGCCGTGTCGTTTGTATTGTTTCCTGGGGGGAGGTGTGGTGTATTCGGCGCCGCGAAAGCGGCGGCCTCGACCGGCCGATGGGGGGTGGTTCGCGAAATCGTAGCGAACCGTTGTTTATGACCGGCCTCTAATTTATCGTCGCCGCGCGCTGCTTCCCGGATCCGGGGGGCAATCCAGGACGTAAGAGAGCGGAACTGGCCCAATGAAGCTTGGACGATTCGGTTTGAAGTTGATTCCGGCGGTTCTCGCCATTTTTGGTGTTTCCGCGGCTTGGGCCGCGCAGCCCGCGCCCTGGGAAATGGGTTTCCAGAAAGCGGCCACGCCGAGCATGGCGGACATCGTCGCGTTTAACGACTGGCTTTTCATCGTCATCACCGTGATCGCGCTTTTCGTGCTGGCGTTGATGCTCTACGTGTTCATGCGCTTCAACGCGCGCGCCAACCCGACGCCGTCGAAGGTGACGCACAACACTCTGATCGAGGTGGTCTGGACCGCCGTGCCGGTCATCATACTGGTGCTGATCGCGATTCCGTCCCTGAAGCAGCTCTATTTCCTCAACAACGTCGCGAATCCGGAGATGACTCTGAAGGCCGTGGGCCACCAGTGGTATTGGACCCACGTCTATCCGGACTATGACGATTACGAGCTCGATTCGATCATGCTCGAGGACGACGAACTCGAACCCGGCCAGCCGCGCCTGCTCGCCACCGACACCGCCGTCGTGCTGCCGGCGGAGACGAATATTCGTCTGCTGACGACGGCCGACGACGTCATCCATTCCTGGGCGATTCCCAGCTTCGGCGTGAAGTTGGACGCCGTGCCCGGGCGCATCAACGAGACTTGGTTCCGCATCGACGAGCCAGGGCTGTATTACGGCCAGTGCTCCGAGTTGTGCGGCGTGCGCCACGGCTTCATGCCGATCATGATCAAGGCCGTCTCGAAGAGCGAGTTCGACGCCTGGATCAAGGAACAACAGGCGG
>JABIRQ010000340.1 GCA_018699755.1 Rhodospirillaceae bacterium
GGCTCCGCCCCAAGCGACCGGGAGCGCGGGATAGCCGTCCTCAGGCGGTGCTGGAAATCAGCCCGAGCCAGTCGTCCTCGGACAGAATTTCGATTCCGAGTTCGGTGGCCTTGGCCAATTTCGAGCCGGCACCGGGCCCGGCGACCAGATAATCGGTCTTTTTGGAGATCGAGCCGGCCACTTTGGCCCCCAACGATTCCGCGCGGGCCTTGGCCTCGTTCCGCGTCATCCGTTCCAGAGTGCCGGTGAAAACCACGGTCTTGCCCGAGACCGGCGAAGTAGAGGCCGGCGCCTCGATTGGGACGACCTCCAGCTCTTCCGACAGATCGTCCAGGATGGCCTGATTGTGGGCCTCGGCGAAGAAGTCGGTGATTGCATCGGCAACGCTGAAGCCCACCGAATCGATGTTGCAGAGATCAGCGAACGCTTCGCCCACCAGTTCCGGCTTTTTCATCTCCTCGCGATTCTCGGCGCGCTCGTCGGTCGCGGCGGCCATCGCGGCGCGCCATTCCTCGAGCCCGCCATATTGCCGGGCCAGGAGGCGCGCGGTCGCTTCGCCGACCTGGCGGATGCCGAGGGCGTAGATGAAGCGGTCGAGGGAAATGCTGCGCCGGGTTTCGATCGAATCGAGGAGGTTGGCGGCCGATTGCTCGCCCCAGCCCTCGCGGGTTTTCAATTCTTCGACCCGGCTCCGCAAGCGGAAGATGTCGGCCGGCGATTCGATCAGCTTGTCGGCCCAGAAGGCCGCGACATGCTTGCGGCCGAATCCTTCGATATCGAAGGCGTTCCGCGAAACGAAATGCTTGATGCGTTCGACCGCCTGGGCCGGGCAGATCAGACCGCCGGTACAGCGGCGCACGACCTCGCCCTCGTCGCGGGTCGCGAGGCTGCCGCAAATCGGGCACTCGGTCGGAAAGACATAGGGCTTGGCGTTGGCCGGTCGGTTGTCCTCGACCGCACGGACGACCTGGGGGATGACGTCGCCGGCGCGTTGGATGACGACCGTGTCGCCTTCGCGGACGTCCTTGCGGGCAATCTCGTCTTCATTGTGCAAGGTTGCGCGGCTGACCACCACGCCGCCGACGGTGATCGGTTCCAACTCCGCCACCGGCGTCAAAGCCCCGGTGCGACCGACCTGGATGGAAATACGATTGAGCACGGTCTGGGCCTGTTCGGCGGGGAATTTGTGGGCGATCGCCCAGCGCGGCGCGCGGCTGACCATGCCCATGCGGTCCTGCCAGTCGTGGCGGTCGAGTTTGTAGACCACGCCGTCGATGTCGTAGGGCAGTTCGGGCCGGGCCTCCAGGATCTCCCGGTAGAGTTCGAGCACCTCCTCAGGGGTTTTGCAGAGGCGGGCCAGGGGGTTCGTGCGAAAGCCCCAGGCATCGAGCCGCTTCAGGAAATCGGCATGGCTGTCCGCCACCGGCTCGGACAGTTCGCCCGAGGCATAGGCAAAGAAATGGAGCGGCCGGGTGGCGGTGATCTTGGGATCGAGCTGCCGCAGCGAGCCGGCGGCGGCATTGCGCGGATTGGCGAAGACGGCCGCGCCCTCGGCTTCGCGCTTGCGATTCAGCTCGAAAAACCCATCGCGAGTCATATAGACCTCGCCCCGAACCTCGACGACCGCCGGCGCATCACCCACAAGGTGCTCGGGGATCTCATCGAGGGTCTTCAGGTTGCGCGTGATGTCCTCTCCCGTCACGCCGTCGCCGCGCGTGGCGCCCTGGACGAACACGCCGTCCTCGTAGCGCAGGGCGGCGGAAATGCCGTCGATCTTGGGTTCTCCCATCACGGCCACTTCGGCATCCGCTTCCAGGCCCAGGAAGCGGCGGATGCGGGCGAAGAACTCCACCACATCCGCCTCCGCGAAGGCGTTCTGCAGGGACAACATGGGGCGGCTGTGGCGGACCTGCGTAAAGCCTTCGGCGGGGGCCGCGCCGACGCGTTTGTTCGGGCTGTCGTCGCGGATCAGTTCGGGAAAGCGCGCCTCGATCGTGTCATTGCGCCTGCGCAGGGCGTCGTAATCGGCGTCGAATATCTCCGGCGCGTCCTTCTGATGGTAGAGCCGATCGTGGCGGGCGATCTCCGTCGCCAGGCGCTCCAGCTCGGTCGCCGCTTCTTCCTCGGTCAGCAGCGCGACCTCGCGGTCGGCGTCGTTCGTCACGCGCCTGCCCCGGCCATCAGGCTATCGGCGGCGGCACGGGCCTCTTCGGTCACGTGGGCGCCGGACAGCATGCGGGCGATTTCTTCGCGCCGCTCGGCCTCGTCGAGGGCGCTGACGCTGGTCAGCGTTTCGGTGCCGTTTTCGACTTTCTCGATTCGCCAATGGTGGCTGCCCCGGGCCGCGACCTGAGGCGAATGGGTGACAACCAGAACCTGAAGGTCGCGGCCCAGGTGATGAAGACGCTCGCCGACCGCGTCCGCAACCGCCCCGCCGATGCCGGAATCGACC
>JABIRQ010000301.1 GCA_018699755.1 Rhodospirillaceae bacterium
ACCAAGGACCTCGCCCTGCTGATCGGCCCGGACCAGACTTGGCAGACCAGCGAAGAATTCCTGGGCACCCTCGACACGAACCTCAAGAAGGCCATGGGCGCGTAGAACCCGAACGGGAGCCGGATCGTGCGTGTGCTCGTCACGGGCGCGACCGGCTTCATCGGCGGCCATGTCGTCGCGGCGCTGCTCGCCGCCGGCCACGAGCCGGTGCCCTGCGCCCGCGACAAGACCTTCGGCAAGCGGCGCCTGCCCGGCCTCGAATGGCTGAAGATCGATTTCAACACCGATACCTCGGTCGAGGACTGGCTGACGCAGGTGCAGGGCGTCGATGCGGTCGTCAACTGCGCCGGCATCCTCCAAGGCTCCCTCGGCCAATCCATGGCCCATGTTCACCGGACCGGGCCGATCGCCCTGTTCGAAGCCTGCGCCCGGGCCGGCGTTCGCCGCGTCGTCCAGATATCCGCCATCGGCGCCGACCCGAACGGCGCGACCGCCTTCTCCCGCAGCAAGGCGGAGGCCGACGAATTTCTCACCGGCCTCGATCTGGACTGGATCGTGCTGCGCCCCTCCCTGGTCTATGGCGCGGGCTCCTACGGCGGCACCTCGTTGCTGCGCGGCCTGGCCGCCCTGCCCGTCGCGATTCCCCTGCCCGACGGCGGCCGCCAGCGCTTCCAGCCGATCCATATCGACGATCTGACCCGTTCCATCCTGCGGCTGATCGAGCCGGACGCGCCGGCGCGGCTAATCCTGGAGCCGGTCGGCAGTCAGGTGCGTTCGGTGCGCGAGATCGTGCTCGGCCTGCGCGCCTGGCTGGGGATCGCGCCCGCTCCGGTCCTCGCCCTGCCCATGGGCGTCCTGCGCGCCTTCGCCAAGCTGGGCGATCTCGCCGGCCTGTTCACCGGCCAGGGCACCTTGCGCTCGACCGCGCTCAAGCAGATGGAATTGGACAACACCGCGCCCGTCGAGCCCTTCGCGGCGGCTGTCGGATTCACGCCGCGCAGCTTCGACGAGGGCCTCGCGCGCATGCCCAGCCAAGTGCAGGACCGCTGGCATGCCCGGCTCTATTTTCTGCGGCCACTGATCCTTCTATCTTGGGTGCCAGCCTTTTTCGCCTTGGGAGGCATCGTCGCCGCGCTGACTCGCGGAACTGACGATTTCATGGTTCCCGTCGGAATCATCTCCGGAGTTTTTTTGTTCGTCCTTGCTCTCGTTGCGGCCTGGGCGCTGCGGAGCCAGCGGTGAGCGACCCTTATCTCCTTCTCCGCCTGATCCACATCCTGAGCGCGACCCTGCTCTTCGGCACCGGCCTGGGAACGGCCTATTTCCTGTGGCGGGCCAACCGTTCGGGCGACGTCGCCGCGATCGCGCGCACGGCGCGCCATGTCGTCACGGCGGATTGGCTGTTCGTCGCGGGCCCTGGCGTGATCCAACTCGCCACCGGCGCTGCCCTGGTCGAGGTCGCGGGCTACAGCTGGGACGAGGGTTGGATTCTGCTCGCCCTCGGCCTTTTCCTCCTGGCTTTCGTCTGCTGGCTGCCCGTGGTCGGGTTGCAGATGCGCATGCGCGATCTGGCTGAAGCCGCGCGCGACCGGGGCGAAGCTCTGCCCGCCGCCTATGCCCGTCTCGCCCGCGCCTGGTTCCTGCTCGGCTGGCCGGCCTTCATCGCCATGATCGGGATCTACACCCTGATGGTCTTCCGGCCCTAGCGCCCCAGCGCGCGCATGGCGCGGTCCAGCCCATCCAGGGTCAGCGGGTACATGCGGTCGCCCATGAGCTGGCGGATCATCTGGATCGAAGCGGTCCACTCCCAGCGGTCCTCGCGCACGGGGTTGAGCCAGACCGCCTTGGGATAGGTGCTCAGCAACCGTTGGAGCCAGACCGATCCCGCCTCCTCGTTCCAATGCTCGACGCTGCCGCCCGGCTGGGCGATTTCGTAGGGACTCATCGAGGCGTCGCCGACGAAGATCAGCTTGTAGTCGGACGGATAGGTGTGCAGCACGTCCCAGGTCGCCTCGCGCTCGACCTGGCGGCGGCGATTGTTGCGCCACAGGCTCTCGTAGGGGCAGTTGTGGAAATAGGCGTATTCGAGATGCTTGAACTCAGCCCGCGCCGCGCTGAACAGCTCCTCGCAGACCCGGACATGCGGGTTCATCGAGCCGCCCACGTCGAGCGCCAGCAGGATCTTCACCGCGTTATGGCGCTCCGGCACCATCTTGATATCCAGCAACCCGCCCTGGGCCGCCGTCGAATGGATGGTGTCGGGCAGGTCCAGTTCGGTCGCCGCGCCCTCGCGGGCGAAGCGGCGCAGGCGGCGCAGCGCGACCTTGATGTTGCGTGTGCCGATCTCGAC
>JABIRQ010000277.1 GCA_018699755.1 Rhodospirillaceae bacterium
GGCTTTCGATCGTTCGCGACATGCGGACTTCGAACGAGCGGCGCATCTCGTCGCTCTGACCGGTGGCGCCGTCTTCAGCGCCGCCTTCCAGCTCGCCTCGGGCGAGTAGGTTGCCCTGCTCGTCGATGACAGAGATGCGGCTCGGTTGCAGGCCCGGGACGGCGGCCGCAACCAAATGCTGCACGGCGCGTACCTGCGGGCCGCCGAGGCGTCCGGCACCGTGCATATTGAGCACGATCGAGGCGCTCGGCTCTTCCTTGTCGCGGCTGAATAGCGTGCGGCGCGGCAGGACCAGATGGACTCGTGCGTTGCGCACACCGTTTATCGTGCGGATCGTGCGGGCGAGCTCACCCTCCATTGCGCGCAGACGATTGACGTCCTGCACCGCCGTTGTCGTGCCGAATCCTTCGGATCTGTCGAACAGCTCGTATCCGATGGAGCCTCCGCTCGGCAGACCTTCCTTGGCCATGGCCAGACGCATGCCGGCGATATCGGTGTCCGGGACCATGACGAAGGAGCCGTCCGGCGCCAGCTCGTAGGGAACGCCCATGGCGTCGAGCTTGGCGACGATGCGGCTGGCGTCGTCCGCCTCCAGTTCGCCGTAGAGCAGGGCCATATTCGGCGTGCTCAGGCGAGTCATCAGGAAGGCGAAGAAACCGATCACGGCCAAGCCGACGATCCCTATGGTCAGGAGTCGCGCACCGCCGAGTTTCTTGAATGTGCCGAGCAGGCCGTTCACGTCCGTCCCGCCTCTCCGTTCGCGTTGGGGAAACGTCTTCGCTTCCTGGACGGCCCAACGCTATCGGCTTCACGGTAAAGAGGTGGTTAATGCCCGGCAGGATTTGCCGGGCGGCAGCCGGACCCTGCATAGATGCCGCCCGGATCCTGCCCCGACCCTTCAGGTTCCTATTCGGCGGGGGTGGTCGGTTCCGGGCTCCGGTAGTCCTGCAGCCGTGTGACGCGCAGGCCTCGTAACCCGTGCCGGTCGATCAGGCGCTGCCAGGATAGAAACTCCTCAAGGGAGAGGTCGTAGCGACGGCAAGCCTCTTCCAGGGATATCAGCCCGCCACGGACCCCGGCCACGACCTCCGCCTTGCGCCGAATGACCCAGCGCCGGGTGCCGGGCGGCGGCAGGTCCTCGCGCGTCAGCGGTTCGCCCGCGGGGCCGATCACGCGCGCTGCCTTGTTTCGATCGTTGCGGTCCATGGCTCGATCACCTGCCCGTTGGCGCACTTGGCGCCGATCGCCAATGTTGTAGGCCAGCGGCTTTAAATTTCCCCTAAACCAAAGGGTTAACGGAGTGCGAAGGCCCGGAGGCGCGGCGCCTCCGGGCCACCGGTTGCCCTATCGGCCAAGACGATTCAGCTCCTCAAGCATCTCGTCCGCGGTCGTGATGATCCGGGCGTTCGCGGAATAGGCCCGCTGGGTCGTGATCATGTTGGTGAACTCGGCGGCCAGATCGACGGTCGAGGCTTCGAGGGAAGAGGGGGCGAGCCTGCCCGCGCCGCCGATCCCCGCACTCCGCAGGATCAGTGCTCCGGACCGTTCCGCTTCCCGATAGGCGTTGCCTGAGAGGGCGTCGAGACCGTTGTTGTTGGGGAAGGTCGCGACCGGGACCTTGTAGATCGCCTGGGTGACGCCGTTGTCGAACTGCGCGGTTACGATGCCCTCCTCGTCGAAGCTGATGCCGGTGAAGAATCCGAACCGCTGACCGTCCTGTTCGACCGAGCCGATCGTGAAGGAGTTGGAGAACTGCGTGACGCCGTCGGCCGCACCGACGGTGCCGATGTCGAGCGCGATCGTGCTGTTCACGGCGCCCGTGGTCCAACCGGCGATGCCGAGCGAGGTTGCGCTGACCGAGGCAAGAGTGCCGTCGCCGTTGAAGGTGACGGTTGATGGGCCGAAGGTGGTGGTGCCGGTCGTCGTGGCGCTGTCCGTGGCCAGAGTCGGATCGCCGGCGGACAAAGTCCATTGATTGGCGGTCGCGGTCTTGGCGAAGTCCAGAGTGAGGTTATGGGCCGCGCCCAGGGAATCGAAGATCTGGGCCGTGACCGAATGGGTGTCGCCCGTCGTCGCGGTGGCGGGCAGGTTGGCCTTGACGGTCAGGCTGGAACTCGGCGTCGCCGTTCCGCTGAGACCGGTGAGATTGATCGTTTCCAGATCAGTCAGCACACTCGTATTGGCGGTCAGTGGCACGCCGCTCTGATCGGTCGGCCAGCCTTGGAGATAAAGACCCGCAGTATTCGAAAGATTGCCGCTGGCGTCGAGCCGGAACGAACCCGCTCGCGTGTAGAGGAAGGAGCCCGCGCTGGCCGCATCGTCATTGACGACAATGAAACCCGAGCCGTTGATCGCGATATCCGTGGACGAGTCCGAAGCCTGGAGCAGCCCCTGCTTGTCGATCATGGCGAGCGGAAGAGCCTGCACGCCGCCGGAGGAGTAGGCGGTGCGGGTCGCCTGCTGCGTCACCAGGGTCGAGAAGCGTGCGACATTGCCTTTGTAACCGACCGTGTTGATGTTGGAGATGTTGTCCGAGATGACGCCGAGCGACTGGCTTTGGGCGTTCAGGCCGGACACGCCGGAGAACATGGCGCCGAAAATGCTCATGGGATTGGTCTCCTCTCAAAGGGCAAAGGGTGCGAAAGGCGGGAGCTAGAACCAGCCGTCGTCGTCGGTCTCGACCGGTACGGGCGTCAGGCGGACTTCCAGGACCTGGGACAGGGGGATGGGAATGCTGTCGAGGGAAAGGGCGATTTCGCCATCCGCCATGGCGATGCCGGTGACCCGACCGACGACACCGGTATCGGTTGTCACGGGGCCCTCGGAATCGTGGGCTGTCACCGATATGCGGTAGGGCCCCTCGGGCAGAAGGTTGCCGTCCGCATCCTCGCCATTCCAGTGGAAGGCATGCTTGCCGGCTTCGGTCGCGCCTAGGGTCTGATAAACCGGTGCGCCGTCCTCGTTGAAGACGGTAATCAACGTTTGATCCGAATCGGTATCGAGGGTGTAGAAGAATTCCGCCCCGGTCCCGGTCAGCGGAGCGAAGCTCGCCGCCGCTTCGACCGTGGCGCCGAGATAGTTCGCGGCGGCCAGTGTCTGGTTCGCCTGTTCGGCGGCCACCAATCGTTCCAACGTCTGATTGCCCCGGATCTGCTGCTCGACATTTGTGAATTGCACGAGCTGCGCCGTGAACTCGGTCGGATCGAGAGGCGACATCGGGTCCTGGTTCTTGAGTTGCGTGGTCAACAGAGTCAGGAAGCTGTCGAAGGTGTCGCCCAGGCCAGCGGCGGAGTCGTTTGCCGCCTTCGAGGCGGTCGATCCTGGGAACAGGGATTGGATTTCCATGGTCCGAACGGGTCCTTTCTGCCGCGCCGAGCTGCCGCTCAGACGCTCAAATCCAACGCACCGTCATGGCGCGAAAGGTGCCGTTGCGGCATTTGCGGCATGTCGTCGTCGGTCGAGAGTCGGTCCGCGGATGCGCCTTGGTTCGTGGCCCGACCGTCGCGGCCGTCCGAGCCGCCGCCGTCGCGCAGGTTGAAACTGAATCCACCCGGATCCGTTTTCAGGCCGGCATCGTTCAGGGCCCGCTCCAACCCCCTTGCATCGCGCTGCATGAGGTCGAGAGTCGATTGATAGTCGGCCGTGACCGTGGCGACGACCCTGCCGTCTCCGCTCACCTCCAGCCGGATATCGACGCGGCCGAGGGTCGGCGGGTTGAGTTGGACACCGATCCGATCCGATCCCTCGCCGGCCGCGCGAACGATTTGAACCACGATCTGGTCCCGGACAGCGGCGGTTGCCGGGTGCGGCCGGGCCATGGCTGCGGGATCCGAGAAGATGGCACTGTCCGGCTTGCCGGCGCCCGTCGCGGCGATTGGGGGTGACTCGGCCGGGCGGGTCGGCTCCGGACGGGGTTCGGTCTCCGCGAGGGCAGCGGATGCCGCGGCGCCTGGCCGGGCGGCGATAGGTTCGTTCACCAATGTCTCGATTGCAGCGGCGTCGGGCCGCGCGGGCGACCCGGCCCGCACCAGATCCTGGCTCGGGCGGGAGATCTCCGGCGCGCGATCGGTCGAGGCCAGGATACGGGCACCGGATTTTCTTTCGGGTAGGATCGCAGCGGCTTTCTCCACGGCCTCGGATCCGCTTTCGGTCCGCGATTCCGGAACCGCGGCTGTCGGCGCAACCGTCTGTGGCGGCGTGGGCATCGAACTTGGCGCAGGGGCGTTGGCGGGCGGCTGTCCCGGCCCAGGGCCCGATTGCGGTGGCGGGCCGGCAGGGAGGCCCA
>JABIRQ010000188.1 GCA_018699755.1 Rhodospirillaceae bacterium
CCGCTTGGCCATCGGCGTCGGGCCGGTATGGGCGGTCTCGCCCTCGAAGCGGACGTTGAAGCCGCGCGCGGCATAGCCGCCGGTGACGATGCCCAGCGGAATGCCCAACCGCTCCAGCGCATCGTCCTGCTCGATATGCAGTTCGAAATAGGAATCGACCTCGCGCCCGCCGACCGGCGCGTCCCCGGCATAGCCCAGACGCTTCAGCTCCTCGCCGAAGACGATGCCGTCGTCGTCCTCGCGGGCGAGCGCCCAGTCCCGCTCGAACACCCCGGCGAAGACGCCGGAGGCGACCATGGGCGGATTGAAGCGCGCGCCCTCCTCGTTGGTCCAGTTGACGACCTCGATCGGACGCCGCGTCTCGATGCCGCGGTCGTTGAGGGTGCGGAGGATTTCGAGCCCGCCCAGCACCCCCAGGATGCCGTCGTATTTGCCGCCGGCGACCTGGGTGTCGAGATGGCTGCCGATCAGCACGGGCGGCAAATGGTCCTCGCGGCCCGCCCGGCGGGCATACATGCTGCCCATGGCGTCGACGGTGACGGTCAGGCCCGCGTCCTCGCACCAGCGGCGGTAGAGGTCGCGCATCTCGCCGTCGGCATCGCTGAGCGCGACCCGGCGCAAGCCGCCCGCCTTGCCCGGACCGATCCGCCCGCTTTCCATCAGGCTGTCCCACAGCCGCTGTCCGTCGATCAGCGGAAGATTCCTGCGCTCGGCCATCGCCGTCTCCCCGAAAATCCAATGCCCGTTCCGCCCACCATAGCCGCGTGGGCCGGCCCGTCGATACGGCACGCCATGCGCCGAGGCGCCTAGCTGGCCGCTCCCGCCCCCAGGGGGCCTAGACTCTTCGCCCAACAAGGCGTTCGCTTGTGGTGCTCGTGGCCGGCTCAGGGGGCCGAAGCAAGGAATGGAACTCATCAATGGCTTCTCGCTCCGCAACCTGCGGGGCGACGTCTTCGGCGGGCTGACGGCGGCGGTCGTCGCCCTGCCCCTGGCGCTCGCCTTCGGCGTGGCCTCGGGCGCGGGGCCGATCGCCGGGCTCTACGGCGCGATCTTCGTCGGCTTCTTCGCCGCGGTCTTCGGCGGCACCCCGGCTCAGGTCTCCGGCCCGACCGGGCCGATGACGGTGGTGATGGCCGCCGTCGTCATGGAATTCGCCCACGACCCCCTCCTCGCCTTCACCGTCGTGATGATGGGCGGCGCGATCCAGATCGCCTTGGGCGCCCTGCGCCTGGGCCGCTACATCACCTATGTCCCCTTCTCGGTGATCAGCGGCTTCATGAGCGGGATCGGCGTCATCATCATCGTCCTGCAGCTCGCCCCCCTGTTCGGCCATCCCGGCTCCAAGGAGGGGGTCGTCGCCGCCCTCGCGAGCCTCGGCGCGGTAATCGGCCAGCCGCAATGGCCCGCCCTCGCTCTCGGCCTGGTCACCCTCGCGATCGTGATCTTCATGCCCGGACCCTGGCGGCGCTGGCTGCCGCCGCCCCTGGCCGCCCTCCTGATCGGCACACCCCTCGCCCTGGCCTTCTTTCCCGACGCACCCGTGATCGGCGCGATCCCGCGCGGCGTACCCGAGCCGATCCTGCCGACCCTGTCGGTTGCGGCCCTGCCGAGCATGCTCAAATCGGCCGTCATCCTAGCCGTCCTGGGTTCGATCGACAGCCTGCTGACCTCCCTGATCGCCGACGACGTGACGCGCACCCAGCACAAGTCCGACCGCGAACTGGTGGGCCAGGGCATCGGCAATATCGTCGCCGGGCTGTTCGGCGGCATCCCGGGTGCCGGGGCGACGATGCGCACGGTGATCAACGTGCGGGCCGGCGGGCGCACGCCGATCTCAGGCGCGCTGCACGCCCTCGTCCTGCTCGCGCTGGTTCTCGGCCTGGCCCCGCTGGCCGAGGGCATCCCCCTCGCCGTGCTGGCCGCGATCCTGCTCAAGGTCGGCTGGGACATCATCGACTGGGACTATCTCCGCCGTCTGCGCCGCGCGCCCCATAGCGGCGTCTTCGTCATGTTCACCGTGCTGCTGCTGACCGTTCTGGTCGATCTCGTCACCGCGGTCGGCGTCGGCATCATCATGAAAAGCCTGATCAGCGCGCGCCAGCTCAGCAGCCATCAGCTCGACCAGCTCCGCATCTCCGCTTCCGACGACCCCGCCCATCTCGCCGAGGAGGAACGCGCGCTTCTCCGCGGTGCCGATGGCCGCATCCTGCTGCTGCATTTCTCCGGCCCGTTCAGCTTCTGCTCGGCCAAGGACCTGGTGCGCCGCCTCTCCAGCACGGGCTTCGACTATCCCGTCGTGGTCTTCGATTTCGGCAACGTGCCCATGGTCGACACCAGCGTCGCCATGGCGATCAACGACACCGTGGCCATGGCGGCGGAGGACGGCGGCGACGTGATCGTCTCCGGCCTGGGCGGCCAGGCCGCCGAATTGCTGGTCCGCTTCGGCGCCCTCGACCCGGTGCCCTCGGAGAACCGCCACGAGACGCGCCTCGACGCCTTGCGCCAGGCCACCGCCCTCGTCGCCGCAAAAGACGACGGCGCGGCGGCCGAACCGGCCTGACCGTCAACGCCGGGCGAGGGCGAGCCAGGCACCGGTGGCGAGCAGGATCGCGCCAGTGATGCGGTTGCCCAGGCGCTGGCGGCGGCGGTCCGCGATCCAGCCGCGCGCCCGCCCGGCGAGCAGGGCGTAGCCGCCGTCGAGCAGGGCCGCGACGATTAGAAAACTCGCGCAGAGCAGGACGAGCTGCGGCCCGGCGGGCAGGGTCGGATCGACGAATTGCGGGAAGAAGGCGGCGTAGAAAAACAGCACCTTGGGATTGGTCAGGCTGACCAGAAAACCCTGCCAGAAAAGCACGCGGGGCCGGGCGCCTGGCGGATCGGCCACACCCGCGCCGACCGGCCGGGCGCGCCAGCGCTGAATGCCGAGCCAGAGCAGATAGGCGACGCCGAACCAGCGCAGCCACTCGAACCATTCAGCCATGACCTCCATGAGGGAGGCCAGGCCGAAGGCGACGACGACGAGCTGCGCGGCCTGGGCCGCCTGGGTCCCGGCGACGGTGACGAGCGCCCGGCGCGTGCCGTAGGCCATGGCATTGGCGACGATCAGGGTGACGTTCGGCCCCGGGATCGCGATCAGCACGGCCGTGGCCAGGACGAAGGCGAGATAGAGTTCGAGATTCATGGCATTCGCCTCAGAGGATTCGAAACGGTCGCCTTGCGGCCGCGCATCTCTTCACCTCAACCCCAACCCTCGAGGGTCCGGGTGGAGAGTCGAAAAAATTCGCCCTCCAACAGGCAATCAGACTCCCGCGCCATGGGCCGTCTTCCAGGCGTCCTGCTTGCCCTGCTTCTTCGCCGCGAGGCAGGCCAGGGCCTCGGCGCCCAGGCGGGCGATCTCGCGGGGGACGCGTCGCA
>JABIRQ010000268.1 GCA_018699755.1 Rhodospirillaceae bacterium
ATCGCGATCGCGGTGTTCGCCAGCGTCTGGCTCGTCATGCGCCCGATCGTGCGGCGCCAATCGGAAGGGATGGAAAACCGCAACCAGTCCCTGCGCATCCTGTTCCGCATTCCGCTGATCTGCTCGGCCGCCCTGCTGTCTTTCGCCCACGGCGCAAACGACGTCGCCAATGCCATCGGCCCCCTGGCGGCGATTCTGCACAGCGCCGAGTTCGGCGATGTTTCGAGCAAAGCCGTGGTGCCCGTCTGGATCATGGTGATCGGCGCATTCGGCATCAGCCTGGGTCTGTTTCTCTATGGCCCCAAGCTGGTCCGCATGGTCGGCGGCAAGATCACCAAGATGAACCCGATGCGGGCCTATTGCGTGGCCCTGTCGGCGGCGATCACGGTCATTATCGCGTCCTGGCTCGGCCTGCCCGTCAGCTCGACCCATATCGCGGTCGGCGCGGTCTTCGGCGTCGGATTCTTCCGCGAGTACTTCACCCGGCACAGCCGGAGGCGGCGCGAGATGGTGTTGCGGGCGCGCGGCGGGGAAGCGAACGGGGACGATCCGATCGCTCCGGAAGAGCTGCGCCATCGCAAACTGGTGCGCCGTTCGCACTTCCTCACCATCGTCGCCGCCTGGGTCGTGACCGTGCCCGCGACCGCACTCCTCGCCGCCCTTGCCTTCTACGCCTTGACCGCGGTTTCGGGGTAAACTGGCGCCTCGAACAACAAGGGAGGGGGCGATGGATTTCGAAAGCTTCAAGGCGTCCGTGGCCGAGGATGCGCCGCCGGAGGGGTTGAGCGCGCCCCTCGCCGCGCTTTGGCACCAGGCCAAGGGCGATTGGGAGAAGGCCCACAAGCTGGCCCAGTCCCAGGCGGGGGACACCGGGGCCTGGGTCCATGCCTATCTCCATCGGGTCGAGGGCGACGAGGACAACGCGGGTCACTGGTATCGGCGCGCGGGCAAACCCCATTCCGAGGCGTCTCTAGCCGAAGAATGGAAGGAAATCGCCACGACGCTGCTCTGAACGGGACGGCCGCGGACGGCCGCAACCGAACAGGGGAGTCGTCGCTTTTTTGCGGAAAGGGGATCAATCGATGTCAGCAACGCTCTGGATCAAGAACGCAACGGTCGTCACCCTCGACGGCGCGCGCCGGATCGTCGATCCGGGCGATGTCGTGATCCGGGACGGACTCATCGACGCGGTCGGGCCAAGCGGCACGCTTCGGCCCGACAACCCCGACGCCGCGGACGTGATCGACGCGCGCGACCGTATCCTCCTGCCCGGTCTGGTCAACGCCCATGTCCATTCCTATGCCGGGCTGCTCAAGGGCACGGTCGACCGCACCTGCCTCGACGTCTTCATGCTCTACGTCACCGCGGCCTCGGCCGAGCGGCGACCGCGCGACGCCTATCTCTCGGCCATGATCGGCTGCATCGAGATGCTCAAGACGGGCACCACCGGCGTGCTCGACCATTGCCCCAACCGGCCCCTGCACAAGCCCGAACTGCTCGACGCCGAATTCCAGGCCTATGCCGATTCGGGCATGCGCGCGGCCATCGCTCCCATGTTCGGCGACCTGCCCTATCTCGACACCGTGCCGGTCGAGGCGAGCGAAATGCCGGAGGACCTGGCCGAGGGATTGCGGGGTGAGCGGCTAGGCCGCGCAGCCTATTTCGACGCCATGCGCCACATCCTGCGCGAATGGCGCGGCCGTGAAGGGCGTCTCGGCGTGCTGCTGGGGGTCGACGGGGTGCAGCGCTGTTCCGACGAGTTGCTGCGCGAGACCGCCGATTTTGCCACCGAGCACGGCCTGGGCCTGCACAGCCATATGTTGGAGACCAAGACCCAGATGGCCATGGCCGCCGCCCGCCACAATGACGGCTTCACCGGCTATCTGGCCGAACTCGGGCTGCTGGGCGACAAAAGCTCCCTCGCCCATTTCGTCTGGGCCAGCGACCGGGACATTGAGATCGTGCGCGAGGCCGGCGCCACCGTGGTCCATGCCCCGGCCAGCAACCTCTTCACCGGTGCCGGCATCGCGCCCGTGCAGAAGCTGCGGCGCGCCGGCATTCCCGTCGCCGTCTCCTCCGACGGGGTTAACACCGGCAATATGCTGATGCTGGAAAAGACCCGCCTCGCCGCCATGCTCGCCCGCGCGACGGAGCCCGACTACGAGAACTGGTTCGATGCCGGCGACGCCCTGGAAATGGCCACCGCCAACGGCGCCCGCGCGCTGGGCTATGGCGGCGCGCTCGGCCGGATCGAACCGGGTCAGATCGCCGACCTCGCGCTCTACGACACCCGCACGCTGCAGCTCCAGCCGCGCATCGATCCCATGCGCCAGCTCTGCTTCTACGAATCGGGCTACGCGGTCGACACCGTGCTTGTCGGGAGCGAGGCGATGGTGCGCGAAGGCCGCCTGACCCGGGTCGACGAGGACGCCTTGCTTGCCGAGGCGAACGAGGCGGCCCAACGCCTGCTGCGCGACAACGCCGGCGGCATCGACCTGGCCGAAAAACGCATCCCCCATATCCACGCCATGGTTCAGCGCATCATGGCCGACCCCTGCGGCGTCCACCGCTTCGCCGACGGGATCTGATCCGGAAATTGCATTTGGGCCAGTGTCGCCGCGTCCTCATACTTCGACTAGCTCAGCATGAGGACACACAACACAGCCCTCACCCTGAGCCTGTCGAAGGGGGAGGGTGGCGCCTCGCCAGGGTCGGTCGAGTCGATCCGATCGATAGGTGACAAGCCGCATGGCGATGCTAGTCTCCGGCGGCGTTTTCGAAGGGGGAGCGGACAGGCATGTTTCGCCGACTAGCGGAACCCGATACACGCCAAGTCACGGTCACGATCCAGGGGCGCGCCCATCGGGTGCCCGCGGGGCAAAGCGTCGCCTCGGCGATGCTGGCGGCCGGCCTGGTCCGGACCCGAGCCTCGGCGGTCGGCGCCAGCCCGCGCGCGCCCTATTGCATGATGGGTGCCTGCTACGAATGCCTGGTGGTGATCGACGGCGCCCCCAACCAGCAGGCCTGCCTGACACCCCTGCGCGACGGCATGGTGATCGAATGCCAGAACTGGGACGGCACCCCGCTGGAGAACGACGCATGAAGGCGCGCCACGATCTTGCGGTGATCGGCGCGGGGCCCGCGGGCATGGCTGCGGCGACCCTGGCGGCCGAACTCGGCATCGACACCCTGGTGCTCGACGAGCAGGAAACCCCGGGCGGCCAGATCTATCGCTCGGTGGAACAACCGAGCCTGGCCGATCTCGCACCTCTCGGCCCGGACTACCGGCGGGGCATCGAGCTGGCCCTGGCCTTCCGCCGCTCTTCCGCCGAACTCGCCGGCGGCGCCGTGGTCTGGCAGATCCGCCCGGACCGCACGATCAACCTGACCCGCGCGGGCGACGGCATGGAAGTTGGCGCGGACCACGTCCTGATCGCCACCGGCGCGATGGAGCGGCCTTTTCCCATCCCCGGCTGGACCCTGCCGGGCGTCATGACCGCCGGCGCCGCCCAGACCCTGATGAAATCGGCCGGCCTGGTGGCCGAGGACGGCGTCGTCCTCGCCGGCTGCGGTCCCCTGCTCTTCCAGCTCGCCAGCCAGTATCTCCAGGCCGGGGTGCGGCCCGGCGCCATCGTCGAGACCACGCCGCGTGGCAACTACTGGCGTGCCGCATCCGGCCTGCCCATGGCCTGGGCCTCCGAAGGCTATCTCAAGAAGGGTCTCGCCCTGCTCCGCGCGATCAAGGCATCCGGCGTGCCATTCCATCGGAGGGCCCAAAACCTGCGCGTCCTGGGCGAGACCCGCGCCGACGCTCTCGAATTCGAGTCCGGCGGCAAGACCCGGTGGATCGAAACACCCCTCCTCCTGCTCCATCAGGGAGTCGTGCCCAACGCCAACCTGGCGATGGCCACCGGCATCACCCACAACTGGGATCCCGTGCAGCTCTGCTGGCGCCCCGAGACCGGCCATTGGGGCGGCACGAACAGGGAAGGCATCGCCGTTGCAGGCGACGGCGCCGGGATCGGCGGCGCGGTCGCGGCCGAGCATGGCGGGCGGCTGGCGGCGCTGGAGATCGCCCGGCGGTTGGGCCGCATCACGGCGGAGGAGCGCGACGAACGGGCGACGGTCGAACGCGCGGCCCTGCGCCGGCACCTGCGCGCGCGGCCCTTCCTCGATTCCCTCTATCGGCCGCCCGACGCCCTGCGCCGCCCGGCCGACGATACGACCCTGGCCTGCCGTTGCGAGGAGGTGACGGCGGGCGAGATCCGCCGCCAAGCCGAGCTGGGACTGACCGATCTCAATGCCCTGAAGTCCCAATCGCGCTGCGGCATGGGGCCGTGCCAAGGCCGGCTCTGCGCCCTGACGGCGGTCGAACTGCTCGCCGAAACCCATAGGGTCGATCCCGCGGATATCGGCCCGCTCCGCATCCGTCCCCCGGCCCGACCAGTCGACCTGACCGCGATCATGGCCTTCGACGACGGTACCATCCCGCCGGAGGCCGCGCTGCCCAAGGAAACCGCCGCGCCGGGAGCGAAGGCATGAGCGAGTCCGCACGCAGCCCCGACGTCATCATCATCGGCGGTGGCATCCAGGGATGTTCCACCGCCGTTCATCTGGGCCTCAAGGGGGTGAGCGCCCTGGTGATCGAAAAGAACTATCCCGGCCGCCACGCCTCCGGCGTCAACGCGGGCGGGGTGAACCGCATCGGCCGCTTCCCGAGCGAACTGCCCTTGAGCGCCCTGAGCCTGGAGATCTGGCACGACATCGAATCCCTGGTCGACGACGATTGCGGCTTCGTTCCCAACGGCCGCGTCAAAATCGCCGAGAGCGATGCGGAAATGGAGAAGCTGCGCGCGCGCTTCCACTTGGTGCGCAATCTGGGCCATGATTACGAACGGTTGCTCGACCGCCACGAATTGCGCGAGTTGGAGCCCGACGTGGCCGAGCATTGCGTGGGCGGCATCGTCGCCCCCGGTTGCGGCCACGCGAATCCTTTCCGCACGACGACTGCCTTCGCCCGCAAGGCCCGCGCTCTGGGCCAGACCATCCTGGAAGGCGTGCGCGTCGAAAAGGTGTCGCGCGCCGCCGGCGTCTGGACCGTGCGCACCGATTCCGGGAACTTCCAGGCGCCCGTCCTGGTCAACACGGCAGGGGCCTGGGGCGACCGCATCTCGGCCCAGATGGGCGAGGAAGTGCCTATGGAGACCATCGCGCCGATGCTGATGGTGACCGCACGCATGCCGCCCGTGATCCGGGGGGTGATGGGCGCGACCGACCGCATCCTGTCGATCAAGCAGGTGCCCAACGGCACGGTCATCATCGGCGGCGGCTATCGCGGGACGGCGGACCGGGATGCCGAGACCACGGTGCTCGACTACAAGAAGCTGGCCTACAACGCAAAAATCGCGACCGAGATGTTCCCGAAACTCAAGGGTGCGCGCATCGTCCGGTCCTGGGCCGGGATCGAAGGGCGCATGGCCGACGCCATCCCCGTGATCTCGCCCAGCATGACCGAAGAAAGCTGCTTCCACGCCTTCGGCTTCTCGGCCCACGGCTTCAATCTCGGCCCCGCCGTCGGCCGTGTCCTGTCTGAACTGATCAACGCCGGCCAGACCAACATCCCCCTCGAAGCCTTCCGCATAGACCGCTTCGCCAAGGCCTGACGGCCCCCGGCGAACCGTCCGGCCCTCTTAGGCCAGGCGAAAACCCTCATAGCCCTTGCGCGCAGCCTCGTTGCAGCGCCGGGCGTATTCCGGGACGCTGCCGATATAGGGCATGAAAATGCGCGGCTTGCCCGGCACGTTCGCGCCGACATACCAGGAATCGCAGTGGGAGCGGAGCGAGGCTTCGCCGACCACGCGGACATGTTCCATCCATTCGCTTTCGGCCTCTTCGACCGGTTCGATCTCGCCCACGCCCTTCTCGGTCAGATAGGCCAGACAATCGGCGATCCAGTCGACATGCTGCTCGATCGCCGGGATCATATTGGCCAGCACCGAAGGGCTGCCCGGCCCGGTCACCGTGAACATGTTGGGGAACCCCGCAACGGCAAGGCCGAGATAGTTGCGCGGCCCCTCGGCCCATTTATCCTTGAGCGGCAGGCCGTCCCGGCCGCGGATGTTCATGCGCAGCAGGGTGCCCGTCATGGCGTCGAAGCCGGTTGCGAGAACCAGGGCATCGAATTCGAAGACCTTGCCGTGGGCCTTCACGCCCTCGGGCACGATGCGCTCGACGGGCTCCTTGCTCACGTCCACCAGATCGACGTTGTCGCGGTTGTATGTGGTCCAATAGTCGGTATCCACGCACAGCCGCTTGCAGCCGATGATGTTGTGGGGCGTGAGTATCTCGGCGGTCTTGGGATCCTTCACGATCTCGCGGATCTTGCCGCGCACGAACTCGGCCGCCATCTCGTTGGCCTCGGTGTTCATCATCACGTCATTGAAGGAAGCGATGAAATTCGTGCCGCCGATGGCCCAGCGCCGCTCGAACTCGGCCCGGCGCTCCTCCTCCGAGGTCTCCAGGGCGCTCCTGGAGCTGCGGTCGTAGATCAGGCCGTTGGGCTGCTTCTTGGCCTCCGCGCGCAGCTCGCCGTAGCGCGCCTTGATCTCCTCGTACTCCTTCGGGTCGAGGGGTCTGTTCTGGGCCGGGATCGTGTAGTTGGGCGTGCGCTGGAAGACCGTCAGGTGGGCGGCCTCCGTGGCGATCTCGGGGATCGCCTGGATCGCGGAGGAGCCGGTGCCGATGGCCCCGACCCGCTTGCCCGCGAAATTCACCTTCTCATGCGGCCAATGGCCGGTGTGGTAGACCTCGCCCTTGAAGTCGCCCAGACCCTCGATCTTGGGCTCGTTGGGTGTCGAGAGGCAGCCCGTGCCCATGACGCAGAAGGTGCCGGAAACCGTGCCGCCGCCCTCGATCTCGAGCTCCCAATGGCCAGTGCCCTCACCCGCCCCGCCTTCGACGAAACGCGCGGCGATCACCTTGCAATTGAGGCGGATGTCCTTGCGCAGGTCATAGCGGTCCGCGACGTGATTGGCGTAGCGCAGGATCTCGGGCTGGGTGGCGTAGAACTCGCTCCACTCCCATTCCTGCTGCAGGTCGTCGTCGAAGGAATAGGAATACTGGATGCTGTCCACATCGCAGCGCGCACCGGGATAGCGGTTCCAGTACCACGTGCCGCCGACCCCGTCGGCCTTCTCCAGCACGATCGCCGACAGGCCGATCTGTCGGGTCTTGTGCAGCATGTACATGCCGGCGAAACCGGCGCCGACGATAATCACGTCGAAACGCTCGTCTCCGGCGCCGTTCGCTCGGGCCTTGGCGGATCGGGATTCGGTTTGGTTCATGGTCTCGTCTGCCGGGTTCGATGAAAACGAAAGCGGGGCAGGAGGCCCCCGAATTTTGTAGGCCGCGACAGGGTCGCGATCAACCGGACAGCGGACATGGGACTCATGCGTGGCGCGGGTGGCACGCTTGACTATCCTGGTGCTGTCACCGATTTCACGGGGACACGCCGTGTCGGCGCCCGACCGGAATCCCCTTCGCCGGACACAGATAGCCATGTCGCCCCTTCGCAGCCTGTCCGTCCTCCTCGCGCTCGCCCTGTCCGTGGCCGGCGCGCGGGCCGCTCCGATCCAGACCGACCCTGCCGCCGTGAAGGTCTTCCTCGACACCGCCGGGCCGGTTTGCCAATACCAGCCCGCCGCATCCTGCATCGACAGCGGCTGGCATTTCACCGACAGGGACGGCGACGGCCGGATCGACGCGGCCGAACTGCGCGGCCGCTACCGCGATCTCGTGGCCTGGTACGGCGAGACGGAATCTTCGCTCGACGCGAACAGCCAGGCCATGCTCGCCCTCGGCCTCTGGATGACCAGCATCGTCGGCATCGACGACATCGTCACCAGCTACGATGCCGACGGCGACGGAAAGCTGACCCAGGCCGAGGCCCTGGCCGACGTCACCCTCGACGACCGCCCCCTTGGCAGCCTGCTGCTCGACCCCGATGCCGTCGACCGCGAGGCCTTCGCCAACCGCCTGGGCGCCGCGGCCCCCTTCATGAAGGGCCTGTTAGGCACCGAGCCCTCCGGGGACTAGACGCCCCGCCTGATCCGAGCCGAGCAGGCGCAGCGCGCGCCAATGGGCAGCCAACATGCCTGCCGCCGAGGTCCGCGAATACGGCATGCCGTGCTTTTCCGCCAAGTCCGCCACGATGCGTGACAGCGCGACGTGATGGCCGTGGCTGATGCGCGGCAGGAGATGATGGGCGACATGGGCGTTTGCCCCACCGAAGGCGGCGACCAGAAGGGCATTCTCCGGGCTCCAGTCGACCGAGGTAACGAACTGATGGCGGACCCAATCCCCCGCCAGCTTCCCGTCCGGGCCGGACGCCGGATAGCGCGCGAGGTCGGAGACATGAGTGCCCGCGACGATAAGCACGAACAGCACCGACATGACCGCCTGGGACACGACATAGACGGCCAGCACCGTCTCCCAGGCCTGCGGCAACAGCGCCATGGGCAGGGCCAGCATCACGCCCATATGGACCACCTTCGTGCCCAGGACCGAAAACACCGCGGAGAGGCTCGGTCCCAGGTTCCGCATATTGGCCAGCCTGCGCCGGAACAGAAGGCGGAAATCCTGGATATAGACGGCGTGGAGCAGGACGACCGTGTAAAGCAACGGGCCGTAGATATGTTGGAAACGATGGTGGGCGCGCCGGCGGTGATGGGGACTCAGGCGCGCAAACCAGCTTTCGTCGACATCGATATCGCCGTCGACCACGTTCGGATAGACATGGTGCGAGCCAAGATGGCGCAGGCGCCAGAGCCTGCCGTCGAGCCCCATCAGCGCGAACACCGTCCAGACCACGGCTAGATTGACCCAGGACCTACCACTCAGTGCGCCATGGGCCGCGTCATGGCCGCCCGTCGCCGCGAGGAAAAGGGGGGCGATCCCGGCCAACCCATAGAGCGCCAGGGACCATCCCGGCAATGCAAGACCGGATAGCGCGGCGCCGTAGCTGCCAATGCCGACCGCAGCGACCCCG
Source organism: Rhodospirillaceae bacterium (assembly GCA_018699755.1). Classification (GTDB taxonomy): domain Bacteria; phylum Pseudomonadota; class Alphaproteobacteria; order CADEGL01; family CADEGL01; genus JABIRQ01. The sequence goes on from JABIRQ010000268.1 coordinate 9,047, forward strand.
ATGAGGGCCGTCCAGATTCCAGGAGTCGCCACCCGCCCGTCGCGCCCGTCGAGATAGCTCGCGACCCGCCGCTTCAGGTCCCTAAAGAAAGCGCCGTGCTGCTTGTCCCGATAGCCGAGTTCGATCGCCGAGGATTCCATGCCCACCTCCCTTGCCGTCGCCCCTGGAACCGGACGACTGGAATTTATAAATAAGTAATTATTTACTTATTACAAGAGAGATAAAATCGGTTGCCCCGTCGCGGCATCGAGAGGCGACCGGGAGGGATGGCAAGCCGTTGGATTTGGACCAGTTACAGGCCCAACGAGACGGTCCCCGCTTCCTCAGGAGCGCGCGCCTCGTAGAAGCCCCTCAGGGCGAGGCAAAGGTATTGCGCCTCCTCATCCTGAGGAGGCCGCATGGCGGTCGTCTCGAAGGATGGTGGGCACAGCGCCCTTTTCGATGACCTGCTAGAGAGAAAGCCCCCGCAGGGTGGCGTCGGTGATCGGGTCGCACCAGCGCGAGAGCGGGCCGGGCAATTCCCCGTAGACGAGGGCCGTCGCCACCTGAATCACGGGTGCGATGGACAAGGCTGTCGCCAAGGTCGCGGGCCCGACTGCGACCTCCTTCGCCGCGATACGCGCCTCGAAATAGGCCCGCAGCACGGCGAAGGGACCGGCCGTGTCGTCGCTCACCCGGTTCAGGTGATTGTGCTGGGACAGCAGCAGATAGCGGAAGCGGAAGGGCTCCTCGTCAAACAGGCGGCACAACAGGGCGACGATGCGGCGCAAGGTGGTCGCGGCGTCGCCACCCTCGCCGATCGCCTGCTCCAGTTCCCCCGCAAGGGCCGCGTAGTTGTCGCGGAACAGAATCCAGGCCAGGTCTTCCTTGCCTTCGAAATGGCGGTAGAGATTGCCTTCCGACATGGCGCAGGCTTCGGCGATGTCGCGGGTCGTGGTGCCGTCCACCCCCTGCTCGACGAACAAGCGCAGGGCCTCGCGCCGGATGCGCTCGCGGGTCTTGGTGCCGTCGCGCGCCACCGCCGCCTCAGCGCCGGCCCTGCAGGGCCTCGGCCAGGGCCGCCACATGCTCGATCCCGACGCCGCAGCAGCCGCCGACCACTTGCACCCCGTCGTCAATCCAGCCCAGGCAACGGGCAGCGAACTCGTCGGGCGCCAGATCGCCCAGCTCCCAATGCGGCATCTCGAAATAGCCGCTTTCGGGATAGGCCATGCGCGGCCCCGCCCAGGCATCCTCGAGGATGGCCAGCGCCCCGCCCATATCGGCGGTCTCGGTATGCATGATGCCGGCGACGGAGCCACCCGCCGCCATGATCGGCGGAATCGCCTCGGCGATCGGCAGCTCGGGCCGGTGCCAGGACACCAAGCTGCCGTCCTCGCCTGGCCGGGTGCTGAAGCCGACCCACACAGGCAGGCCCGTGGCAACCGCCGCGCGCACCGCCGGCACCGCAAGGACAGGATCGGACATCATCTCCATCAGGATCAGGTCGACCCCCGCATCGGCGAGCAGGCCCGCCATCTCGGCGAACATCGCCCCGGCGCGCGCCGCCTCGGGCACCGACTCCGGATCGCGCCGGTCGGCCCCGGCCGCAATCGGCACCATATGCGACATCGAGCCGGCGACCGCCACCGGCCGGCCTGCGGCCGCCCGATCCCGCGCCTCCAGGGCGATCTCGACCGCGCGCCGGTTGATCTCCTCGAAGCGCTCGCCCAACCCCGCCGGCTCCAGCATCGCCCGCCCACTGGCGAAGGTGTTGGCCGTCACCAGATCGCAGCCCAGGCGGATATAGTCCTCGTGGATGCCGCGCAGGATATCGCCGTGGCTCAGGGTCGCGCGGCCGCACCAGCAGGCGTCGTCCATGTCCGCGCCGCGCCGCTCCAGCTCGGTGCCCGTGGCGCCGTCGATCATCACGACGCCGCCGGCATCCAGGCGCGCTTGGAGATGCCGGGCCGGGGATTCGCTCATGACCGATCCTTTCCGTTTTCGCGCGGCGGGCGACTTCGGTTTCGTCCGGGAATAGCCGTTGCCGCCTGCGGAGGTTGGGCTAATGTGGCGCGGTTCGCCGCCGCCCGCAACGGGCGGCGCGATCCGTCCGACCGCCGCCGCCGCAAAGAGGCTTCCATGATCTACGATCACCGCACCTACACCATCCAGCCCGGCAAGATGGGCGAGTTCCTGAAGGTCTACGAGGCCAAGGGCTGGCCCCTGCAGAAGAAATATCTGGGCGAGCCGCTGGGCTATTTCACTTCGATGGATATCGGCGAGCTGAACCAGGTCGTCCATCTCTGGCGCTACGAAAGCCTGGCCGACCGGGCCGAGCGGCGCACCAAGCTGCAGGCCGATCCGGCCTGGCCCGACTATCTCGGCAGTGCCCTGCCGCTGGTCCAGCACATGGCCAACAAGATCCTGACCCCCGCCCCCTTCATGAAGGGTCTTTGAGCGCCCGCCCCATGATTGTCGTGCACCGCACCTACGCGGTCCGGGCGGGCCGCATGGCCGAGTTCCTCGCAGTCTACGAGGCGCTCGGCTACCCCCTTCAGCGCAAGCATCTGGGGGAGCCGATCGGCTTCTTCGCCTCGATGGATATCGGCGATCTGAACGAGGTCGTCCACCTGTGGAGCTACCGGGACGAAGAGGATCGGGCGGCGCGGCGCGCGGCGCTGAAGGCCGAACCGACATGGCAAGCCTATCTCGACGCCGCAATGCCGCTGCTTTCGCGGATCGAGAGCAAGACCCTGACCCCGGCGCCCTTCTCGCCCGCGGTCCCGGCGGACACGCGATGAGCGCGCCGACCGAAACCGAGGCCCGCGCCGTTTTCCTCGGCAACCTCTCCCTCTTCCTCTCCGTCGTGATCTGGGCCTCGATGCTGCCGGTGACGGAGGTCCTGCTGCGCCAGTGGGACCCCATCAGCCTGGCCGTCGTGCGCCTGGGCGCGGCCTGCCTCATCCTCAACATCGCCTTCGCCGTCACGGAAGGCCCCAGCGCCTATTTCCGCACCCTGCCCTGGCGCTCCATCTGGATATTGGGGGCGGGCGGAATCGGCATTTCCACCCTCTTCCTGATCTTCGGCATCGCCTATTCCAACGCGATCATCGCCGGCATCATCGTGACTACCGGCCCGGTGATCGGCGCGCTGCTCGCCAAACTCATGATGGGTCTGCCGTTTCGGCCTGGCCTATGGGTCGGCATTGCCCTCGCCGTTGCCGGCGGCCTCGTCATGGCGTTCGGCAAGGTCTCCGGCGATGCGGGTTTTCGCGGCGGCGAGTTGCTGATCCTGGTCGGCATCACCCTCTGGCTCACCTATTCGATCGGCGTGCAGCTCCACCTCAAGAGCCTGTCCCAGCTCGGCATCACAGCCCTCACATCGTTGACCGGGGTCGCCGTGCTCTGCCTGCTCGCGGCAATCGCCCTGGGTTCCGGCCTGATCGAACAACGCATGTCCCTGGATACCGAGTCGGTGGTCCTGATGGCCTATCTGGCCTGCGGCCCCGCCGCCCTCTCGATTCTGCTCTGGCATTTCGGCGTCAGCCGCGCCGGC
>JABIRQ010000406.1 GCA_018699755.1 Rhodospirillaceae bacterium
CCACCCAGATCTACACCCATGTGCTCGACGAACGCCTCAAGGCGCTGGTCCGGGAGGGCCATCCGCTGTCGGCGGCGCGGCGGCCCTCCGGTTGACTTTTCCCGGATGGCGCGGCACATGCTGCGGCGCAGCAGGCAAACGAATATGAGTCCGAAAAGGGATCCGGCATGAGTTTCAAGATCGTCGAGCAGGCCACGCCCCGCCTCAACCGGAGCGAGCTTGCGGTTCCGGGAAGCAACGAGAAGCTCTTCCCGAAAGCGCTCGATTCGGCCGCCGACGTGGTCTTTCTGGATCTCGAGGACGCGGTCGCCCCGGACGACAAGCCCCAGGCCCGCAAGAACATCATCAAGACGCTGGGCGCGCAGGACTGGAGCAAGAAGACCGTCTCCGTCCGCATCAATGGCCTGGACACCCATTTCATGTATCGCGACGTGGTCGACGTGGTCGAGCAGGCCGGCGGGTCGCTCGACCTGATCATGATCCCCAAGGTCGGCACGGCGGCGGACGTCTATGCCGTCGACATGCTGGTCACGCAGGTCGAGGACGCGGTCGGCCTGGACAAGCGGATCGGCTTCGAACTGATCATCGAAACCGCGCTGGGCATGCAGAACGTGCACGAGATCTCGGCCGCCAGCCCGCGCATCGAATCCCTGCATTTCGGCGTTGCCGATTACGCCGCCTCGACCCGGGCGCGCACGACCAATATCGGCGGCGCGAACCCGGACTACGCGATGCTGACCGACGCCGACGAGGCGGGCGGACGGGACAGCCATTGGGGCGACATGTGGCACTACGCCATCGCCTGCATGGTCGTGGCCGCGCGCGCCAACGGGTTGCGCCCGGTCGACGGGCCGTTTGGCGATTTCTCAGACGCCGACGGCTACCGCGCGGCGGCGCGTCGCGCGGCGGTGCTGGGCTGCGAGGGAAAATGGGCCATCCATCCCTCGCAGATCGGCCTCGCCAACGAGGAGTTCAGCCCGAGCGACGCCGAGGTCGAGAAGGCCAAGCGCGTGCTGGCCGCCATGGAACAGGCCCAGGCCGAGGGCAAGGGCGCGGTCGCCCTCGACGGCCGCCTGATCGATATCGCCTCGATCCGCCAGGCCGAGAACCTGGTGCGCAAGGCCGAGCAGATCGGCACGGCCTGAGGAATCTGGCGGCGGACCGGAGAACGATGCGCACCTTCCTCGATTTCGAGAAACCCATCGCCGAACTCGAAGGCAAGATCGAGGAACTGCGCCATCTGAGCGACGACGGCGACCTCAATATCGCCGAGGAGATCGGGCGCCTGCAGACCAAAGTCGACCGGCTGTTGCGCCAGACTTATGCCAAGCTGACGCCGTGGCAGAAGGTGCAGGTCGCACGCCACGCCGAGCGCCCGCATGTCCAGCAGATCGTCTCGACCCTGATCGACGATTTCGTGCCCCTCTCCGGCGATCGCCTCTATGGCGAAGACGAGGCCGTGGTCGGCGGCATCGGCCGGTTCCGCGGCTACAGCGTGGTCGTCGCCGGTCAGGAGAAGGGCACCGATACCGAGGGGCGCATGCGCCATAATTTCGGCATGGCCCATCCCGAGGGCTACCGGAAGGCGCGCCGCCTGATGGCCCTCGCCGACCAGTTCGGCCTGCCGCTTCTGACCTTCGTCGATACGCCCGGCGCCTATCCCGGCATCGAGGCGGAGGAGCGCGGCCAGGCCGAGGCGATCGCGCGCTGCATCGATTCCTCGTTGCAGCTCCGTATCCCGGTCATCTGCTCGATCATCGGCGAGGGCGGCTCGGGCGGGGCTATCGCCGTCGCCACCGGCGACCGCATTCTGATGATGGAGCACGCGATCTATTCCGTGATCTCTCCGGAGGGTTGCGCATCCATCCTCTGGCGCAGCGCGGAACGGGCCGCCGAGGCGGCCGAGGCCCTGCGCCTGACGGCCGAGGACCTGGCCAAGCTGCGCGTGATCGACCGGATTGTGGCGGAGCCCCTGGGCGGCGCCCATCGCGAGCCCAAGGCGGCGATCGCCGGGCTGGGCGACGCCGTCGAGGCAGCGCTTCACGAGGTGCGTTCGATCGACGGCAGCGCGCTGCGCGCGCGCCGCCGCGAGAAATTTCTGGAGATGGGCAAGACGGGCCTCTCCTGAGCGCCGGGCGGCCCCTTAGCGGGAGCCCGTCATCGGCAAGAGCCCGGACTTCGATCGCGCGTTGCAATATGCATCGACGGCCGTTCGCCCGACGCAACACGCGACGATTTCGGGGGCTGCCCATGGCCCGATTTCGATTGGCGCGCCGGGCTGAAAGGCGGGTCGCCGGTCTCAAGGCGAGGAGATTTTTCGCAGTAATTTCAATAAATTATAGATTTCGCCCCGAGCCATTCACAAACTTTTTCCGACCGCTTCCCGACTTGGCACAGGCGTTGCGTTGACACATGTCAGGTGAAGTTGGGATTTCGGCTTTCGATAGTTCTGCGGGCTTCGAGGCCATTGCCTGACGACACTTGGGGGTCGGCCGAAAGACAGCGCCGGTCGGCCCTCGAAATTGGAGCCGTCTTCGCACCCTTCGGGGCCGTGAGGACGGCTCTTTTTTATGTCTTGGGTATGGGCCCGCCGGGGGTAGGGGCGCAGTGCGCTAGGCCACCTTGCCGTGGCAGTGCTTGTATTTCTTGCCCGAACCGCAGGGGCAGGACGTGTTGCGCGGCACCTTGCCCCAGGTGCCGGGGTCGGCGGGATCGATCTCCGCCGCCGCGCGCCGCTGCACGGGCTGGGGCCGCGCGGCCGCCGCACCATCCGGCATTTCACCGGGCGCCGGTCCGCCGCCGGCCGCGGCGAGGGCCGGGTCGCCCCGCCCCTCCTGCATGGGCAGCGTGCGGCGCCGGGGTAGCAGATCGTCGGGATCGGCCGCCGCGGCGGGGCGCAGCTCGACATGGGCCAGGACTTCGGTGATCCGTTCGCGCAAGCGGACCAGCAGCTCCTCGAACAGGTTGAAGGCCTCGCGTTTGTATTCGTTGAGCGGATCGCGCTGGCCATAGGCGCGCAGGTTGATGCCTTGGCGCAGGTGGTCGAGGGAGAGCAGGTGGTCCTTCCAGGTCTGGTCGACGAGCTGCAGCAGCAAGCTCTTCTCGACCATGCGCATGACGTCGGCGCCGATGTTCCCCGCCTTCTCGGCCATGTGCCGGTCGGAGGCCTGCATCAGCCGGTCCAGGATCTCCTGATCGGCGATGCCTTCCTCCTCCGCCCATTCGGCGACGGGCAGGTCGAGGTTGAGCAGCCGCCGGCTTTCCTCGTGCAGGCCGTCGACGTCCCATTGCTCGTGATAGGCGTTCTGGGGAATGCAGCGCGAGACGATGCCGGTGACGACTTCATGGCGCATGTCGCGGATCGTCTCGGCGAGATCGGTCGCGCCCATGATCTCCTTGCGCTGCTCGTAGATCACCTTTCGCTGGTCGTTCATCACGTCGTCGAACTTGAGCAGCTGCTTGCGGATCTCGAAGTTGCGCGCCTCGACTTTTTCCTGGGCCTTCTCGAGCGCCTTGTTGACCCAGGGATGGACGATCGCTTCGCCTTCCTCGAGGCCCAGGCGCTGGAGCATCGAATCCATGCGCTCGGATCCGAAGATGCGCATCAGGTCGTCTTCCAGCGAGACGTAGAATTTCGACGCGCCCTGATCGCCCTGGCGGCCCGACCGGCCGCGCAGCTGGTTGTCGATGCGCCGGCTCTCGTGGCGCTCGGTGCCGAGCACGAAGAGGCCGCCCGCCGCCTTGACGACCTCGCGCGCGGCGGCGATCTCGGCCTGGATGGCCGCGGCCTTCGTGGCGCGCTCCGCCTCGTCCTCGACCTCGGCCATCTCGCGCTCGACGCGCATGTCGTAGTTGCCGCCGAGCTGGATATCGGTGCCGCGCCCGGCCATGTTGGTGGCGATCGTCACCGCGCCGGGCTCGCCCGCATCGGCGATGATATGGGCCTCCTGCTCGTGGTAGCGGGCGTTTAGCACCTTGTGCGGAATCTTGAGCTTCTTGAGGGAGGCGGCCAGCTCCTCGGATTTCTCGATGGTTACCGTGCCGACCAGGACCGGCTGCTGGCGGGCGTGGCAATCCTTGATCTGTTCGAGGATGGCGTCGGTCTTCTCGCGCAGGCTGCGATAGACCTCGTCGTCGTTGTCGAGGCGGACCATCGGCTGGTTGGTCGGCATCTCGATGACTTCGAGCGAATAGATCTCGCCGAACTCGCCCGCCTCGGTCATCGCGGTGCCGGTCATGCCGGCGAGCTTGGGATAGAGGCGGAAATAGTTCTGGAAGGTGATGGAGGCGAGCGTCTGGTTCTCCATCTGGACGGTCACGCCCTCCTTGGCCTCCAACGCCTGATGGAGGCCCTCGGAATAGCGTCGCCCTTCCATCATCCGGCCGGTGAACTCGTCGATGATGATGATCTTGTCGTCTTTGACGATGTAGTCGTCGTCGCGGGTGAACAGCTTGTGGGCGCGCAGGGCCTGGTTCACGTGATGGACCAGGGTCACGTTGGCGATGTCGTACAGCGTGCCCTCGTTCAGCAGCCCGGCTTCGTCGAGCATGCGCTCCATCCGTTCCGAGCCCTGGTCGGTCAGGCTGACGGCGCGTTGTTTTTCGTCCTTTTCGAAATCGTCTTCGGTCAGTTCCGGCATGAGCAGGTTCACGGAGCGGTACAGCTCCGACGAATCCTCGGCCGGACCCGAAATGATCAGGGGCGTCCGCGCCTCGTCGATCAGAATCGAATCGACCTCGTCGACGATGGCGAAGTTGAACGGCCGCTGGACCATTTCCTCCAGCCGGAACTTCATGTTGTCGCGCAGATAGTCGAAGCCGAGTTCGTTGTTCGTGCTGTAGGTCACGTCGGCGGCATAGGCCAGGCGCCGTTCCTCGTCGCTCAACCCCGGGACGATGACGCCGACCGTCAGGCCCAGGAACTTGTAGACTTGGCCCATCCATTCGGCGTCGCGCCGGGCGAGGTAGTCGTTGACCGTCACGACATGAACGCCCTTGCCTTCCAGGGCGTTGAGGTAGACGGGCAGGGTGGCGACCAGGGTCTTGCCCTCGCCGGTCTTCATTTCCGCGATCATGCCCTGATGCAGCACAATGCCGCCCATGAGCTGAACGTCGAAATGGCGCTGGCCCAAGGTGCGCTTCGCCGCCTCGCGGACCGTCGCGAAGGCGTCCTCGAGCACGTCGTCCAGGGTTTCGCCGTTGCTCAACCGTTCGCGCAGCAGGGCCGTGCGGCCGCGCAGCTCGTCGTCGTCGAGGGCTTCTATCTCGGGTTCGAGCGCGCCGATCGCCGCGACCTGGCCTTCGAGCTTCTTGAGGAAGCGCTCGTTGGCGGAGCCGAAGAGTTTCTTCGCGAGTCCGCCTAGCATCGCGCGCTCCGCCGAACGGTTGTGAGGAACGGCATGGAATTGCCGAAAGATGAGATCATGAGTGCGTTTGAGATAGGGACGGGGGGCGGCCGTGTCAACGACGGCGCGGGTCCGGACCGTCGCATGGGCGACATGCACGGGCAAGGCGATGACGCTGGATCATTGACTCGCGGATGAATAATGCAATCATTTCGGGAGATTCTAGAGGTTTGTCGCGGTGGCGAGGTGGTCTCGGGCGCCGCGTGTGGGTGAAGACTGGACCGGAAGGGCCAATCCGTGGACGGGATCCTTTCCCATTTGGTCGAGCGACTCGATCAATTGAGGACCCAGGACGATTTCGAGGCCTTCCTTCGCAACGCGGCGGAGGAAATGGGTTTCGATATGTTCGCCTATGCGGGCGGGCGGCTGGCGGAGGACCGGGTGACGGCGCGCACGGTCTTCCAGCGCCCGCCGATCACGATGAGCAGTTTCCCCGACGATTGGCTGACCCACTACGCGAACGAGGGCTATTTCAAGGACGACTATGTCGTCGTGCAGTCCTTGCGCGCGATCCTGCCCGACCAATGGCATGCCGAGAGAGGGGTGCGCGAGATCCGCCCCCGTCAGGCCCAGATCATGCGCGAAGCGATCGACGCCGGCCTGCGCCGCGGTTTCTTCGTGCCCATCCACGGCCCCGCCAACGATTTCGGGCTGCTCAACGTCATCTGCAACGAGGCCGAGGGCGAGTTCTCCAAGATCGTCGAACGTTACCGGCACGAGGTGCACGTCCTGGCCGTGCATTTCCACGACGCCGTGCAGAAACGCTTGCCGGCCAGCGCCGGGCGCGGCGCCCGCCTCCAACTGACCGAGCGGGAGAGCGAGATTCTCCGCTGGACCGCCGTCGGCAAGACCTCCTGGGAAATCTCGGAAATTCTCCATATCGCCGAGCGGACGGTGAATTTCCACGTCGCCAATACGATGCGCAAGCTCGGCGTCTATAGCCGCACCCACGCTGTCGCCAAAAGCATCTCCCTCGGCCTCACACGACTCTAGCCCCGCGCCGGGCGGCCGGACCGAAACGGCCCGGTTCCGCGTGTTTCGGGCTCCCTGTCAGAACTGACAGCTAGTTGAAGGCGCCGTCCTCGCCTCCAATCGCACCCTGCCGTTTGGCGGTTGCGAAGGTGCGCGAACATGTCCGAAGTCTCGGTATTGCGCCGAAATCCGGAGGCCCCGGAGCCGGATGTCCTGCAGGAGGTTTATCGCCTGCGAGATGCCGTGTTCCGGGAACGGCTGGCCTGGGATGTGGCCAGCCAGGACGGGTGCGAGCGCGACCGGTATGACGATTTTTGCCCCGTCTACCTCATCGCGAACGATGACGACGGGCGAGTGGAGGGCTGCTGGCGGCTGTTGCCGACGACCGGCCCCTACATGCTGCGCGACGTCTTTCCCGAATTGCTCGACGGCCACCCGCCGCCCGCCGCCGCGGACGTCTGGGAGATCAGCCGGTTCGCGGTCATGCCGCGCGACCGGGACTATCGCTCCCTCGGTGCGTTGCACCGGATCACGACCGAAATGCTCGTGGCGCTCTTGCTGTTCTGCCAGCAGATCGGCGTGCGGCGGGTGGTCGCCGCGACGGATCTGCGGTTCGAGCGGATCCTGAAGCGCGCGGGCCTGCCCGTCGGCCGTTTCGGCGCGCCGCGGCGCATCGGCAACTGCACCGCCGTCAGCGGCTGGACCGACGTGACGGAGGGCAATCTGCGCCGGATATCCGAACGGCTTCGGCCGGAAAGCGCGGTCGCCAAGGCGCCGACCCGCCCGCGTCCCGCCCCTCTTGATCGCGGCCTACCGCCGGCCACGACGATCAGCGTCCCGCTGGTCGTGTCGCCACCGCGACTTCCTCTGTCCAACATCGTGGAGCAGTCCCCATGAAGAAGAATCTCGATGTCGCCCTGGCCATAAAGCAATGCCTCGAGCAGTTGGCCGACGAGGCACATGCCATGGAAATGACCGAACTGGGCGACCTGATCGCCCTTGCCGCCCTGGCCGCCGACGATGCGGCGGGCACCCTGGCCTTGCCCTACTACCGCAACGGTCGCGACGTTTCGGAGATGCTGCAATGACCATCGCCCTCGATCCGACAAGGGAATTCGTACGCACCAAGGCGCCGGGCCCCAAAATGGTGCCGGTGCTGGGCCTGATCCGGGCGGCGCGGCGCGACCCCCTCGAATTCTTTTCGCGCATGGCGCGCGAGCACGGCCCCGTCGTGCGGTTCGAGGCGGGGTTGCATCCGCTGCATCTGCTGAACAGCGCGGACCACATCGCCCATGTGCTGGTCCAGAACCACAAGAACTACGTCAAAAGCGCCTACTACCAGAAGGTCCGGCCGATCTTCGGCGCCGGCATGTTCGTCGTGAACGGCGAAACCTGGAAGCGCAAGCGCGAGTTCGCGCAGCCCGCCTTCAAGCGGCACAAGTTCGACTCCCTGGCCGATGTCATGACCGACTGCACGGCCGACATGCTCGACCGGTGGGAAGGCGCGCGGAACACGGGCACGCCGCTCGATGTCGCGGCGGAGATGATGCAGCTCAGTCTGCGGATCGTCTTCCGCGCCTTTTTCGGGACGGATTTTCAGGGCCGCATGACTCACATGACCGAGGCCCTGACCGTCATCATGGAAGAGGGCGAGCGGCGCATCTGGGCGCTGGCCAGCGCACCGACCTGGTTGCCGACGGCGCGCAATCGCCGCCTGCGCGAGGCGCTGCGCACCTTCGACGAATGCGTCTACGAACTGATAGAACTGCGCCGCCGCGAGGGGGCGACCGGCGAGGATCTGCTCTCGCTTCTCGTGGCTCAGAACATGGAGGCGGGCGAGGCGGCGATCTCGGACGGCGAGCTGCGCGACGACCTGATGACCCTGATCATCGCCGGGCACGAGACGACCGCGATGGCGGTGAGCTGGAGCTGGTATCTCCTCAGCCGCAACGGGTTCGCCGCCGGCGCCCTGCGCGAAGAGGCCCAGCGTGTGCTGGGCGACCGGCCGCCCACGGCCGAGGATCTGCGCGAACTGGTCTATGCCAAGCAGGTCGTGCAGGAGTCCATGCGCCTCTATCCGCCGTTCTGGACGATCTCTCGCATGGCGGTCGAGGAGGACGAGATCGACGGCTACCGCATGCCGGCGAAGTCGACCGTCATGCTCTGCCCCTATGTCACCCATCGCGACCCGAACCTGTGGGACAATCCCGAGGCCTTCGATCCCGACCGGTTCTCGCCCGCCCGGTCGGCGGGCCGGCCGCGCTTCGCCTTCTTTCCCTTCGGCGGCGGGCCGCGCATCTGCATCGGCGCGAATTTCGCGATGATGGAGGCGACCTTCGTCGTCGCCATGGCGGCCCAGCGGTTCCGCATGCGCCTGGTGCCGGGTCAGGACGTGGCGCCGCAGCCGATGATCTCGCTGCGCCCGCGCAGCGGTCTGCTCATGACCCTTCACTAGGGCGGATCGCCGCGACGGGTTATTGGGGCGGCCCCTTCGAGCGGAATGTCCGGCGCGGCCGGGCGAGTCCGCCGGGGAAAAGCCAAAGGACGGCGATCACCGCCAGGGCCATGGCCGCGGCCTCCAGCCCCGCCGCGTCGGCGGCGAGGCGCGGATCGACGGATTTCGCCAGGGCGATCCCCTCGCGCAGCAGGATGAAGAAGACCGCGCCCCAGAGCGCGCCGAGCGGTCTCGCCGCGCCGCCGACCACGATCATGACGAGCAAGGCGATCGATGCGCCCGGCCCGAACATCTCGGGTGAGACGAACCCCAGGGCGAAGGCGTAGAGGGCGCCGCCGACCCCCCCGGCGAAACCGGCCAGAGCCATCGCCAGGCCGCGCGGCGGCATGGGATCCAGGCCGAGGGACGCGGCGGCCAGAGGCTCCTGATGCAAGGCCCGCAGCGCTCGGCCCAAGCGGCCGGCTTGCAGATTTCGAACGGCGAGGAAGAGCAGAAGAAAGAGGACCCAGGCGGCGGCGAACAGGGTTGCCCGGCTCGGGGCGTCGACCCCCGGTCCGGTGAGCCATAGCCCGTCATGGCCGCCCGTGACGGTGGCGGCCATCGCAGCGATCTGCTGGGCCACGAAGGCCAAGGCCAAGGTGGCCAGGGCGAAGGGGCCGCCGTCCAACCGCCGCAGCAAAACGCCTACCGCAAGACCGGCTGCCCCGCCCGCGACGCCGGCCAGGGCCAGGGCCAGGGGCCAGGCCAGGCCGGCCTGGAGGGCGATGGCCGCGGCATAGGCGCCGACGGCGAGAAACGCGGCCTGCCCCAGGCTCGCCAAACCGGCCGTTCCGACCAGGAACTGCAAGCCCAGGAGTGCGGTGGCGTAGGCGCCGACCAGCAGAAGCTGGCCCTGGAGATAGCCGCCGCCCGCCAGCCCCGCCGCCAGCGCGAGGGCGGCCAGCGCGGCGGCCGCCGGGCCCGGTCCCCTCACGCGAGCCTCCTTGCGGATTGGGCGCCGCGCAGGGCCAGGGCGCCGAGGAGCGTGGCGTAGACCGCCAATTCGGCCGTGCCGCCGGGCATGTAGGCGGCCAGCAAGGTTTCGCCGATGCCGATCAGGAGGCCGCCGGCCAGCGCGCCGACCGGGCGAGCGAGGCCGAACAGCGCGGCCGCCGCGAAGCCGTTGATTGCGAGAATCCCCATGCCCGAATGGACGAAGGCGAGCGGTGCAACCAGCAAACCGGCCACGGCGGCGAGGGCGCCGGCCAGAAGCCAGGCGAGGTCGCGCATGCGCGCCGGGTCCACGCCAGTCAGCGCGGCGGCGCGCGGGTCGTCGATATGGGCGCGCAGCGCCAGGCCGAGCCGCGTGACCCGACCCGCCAGAGCAAGGCCGGCGAGGATCAGGGCCGTGACCGCGAGGGCGGCCAAGTCGGCTCGAGCGATCGGCACCGCGCCCCAGGCGAGCGTGCCGGCGAGAAAATCCGACTCCAGGGCATGGGTCTCGGTCCCCCAGCCCGGCATCGTTTCGATGGCGAAGCGCAGGAGGACCGCGCAGGCCGCCGTTACCGCGATGCCCGCCAGGGGCGCGCCGTCGCCGGCCACCTTGGCGGTCAGGCGCCCGACGGCGAGGGATGCGAGGGCGGCCGCGGGCAAGGCCAGGGCGAGGCCGCCGACCGGGCCGAACCCGGCCTCGGTCCCGGCGAGGGCGCAGAAGGCGCCCAGGGCCATGACCTCGCCATGGGCGAAATTGATCACCCGGGAGGCGCGGTAGATCAGACCGAAGCCCAGGCCGAGAAGGCCGTAGATGCAGCCCGCGCCGCTGCCGGCGATCAGGTGTTGGGCGAGTTCGGCCGCAGGGTCCAAGGCATCGCCCGGCTAGCGCGCGCTGGGGCACCCTTCCGGCGGCGGCGTCGGCAGGAAATCGGAGTCGTTCCGCCAACGCCCGCCCTCGATCCGGGCGACGAAGACCTCGGTACTGCCGAGCCGGCAGGTCGGCGAAAAGGAGACCGGCGTCGAGCCGAAGATCGTCTCGTATCCGCGGATGGCGTCGAGCGCCGCGATCAGCCTGTCCACCGTCGGCTCCGGCCCCGCCGCTTCGGCGGCGCGGACGAACAGGTCGATGGTGTTGTAGCCGGCGATGGCCGGCAGGCCCCCGGCCTCGCCGAAGCGCATCTCATAGTCGCTCAGCCATTCGGCGACCGGGCGCGCTGCGGCGTCCGGATCGGGGATCGGAAGCTGCCCGACCCCGTACAGGCCCTCGACCGTATCGCCGCCCAGGGCCGCCACCTCGGCGGTATAGCCGCCCGGGCTGACCAGGAAGATCGGCGACCAGTCGGCGCGCCCGGCCTCGGCCATGGCCGCCACGGTCTCGCGGATGATCGTGCCGAGGACGATCAACTCGCATTCGGCGCGGCGCAGTTTCGCGATGGGCGCGCCGAAGCGCGTTTCGCCTCGGGCATAGGGTTCGGCCGCCGCCAGTTTCATGCCGTGAGAGGTCAGGGCGGCCTTGGCGCCGTCGAGGACGCCTTGGCCGTAGGCGTCGTCCTGATACAGGGCGCAGACCGTCATGGCTTCGGTTTCGGCCAGCAGATAGTCGAGGCCGGCGCCGACGGCGGCGCCGGTCGGCACGACGAAGGAGTATTTCAGCCGGTCGAACGGCTCGAAGAACATGGTGGCGCCCGAGATCGGGAAGAGGAAGGGGACGCCCGCCTCAAGCGCGATCGGCAGGGAAACCGCCGAAGTCGGCGTGCCTTGGGTGCCGAGGATCGCGAAGACCCGATCGACCTCGACCATCTTGCGCGTGGCGAGGGCGGCGCGGCTGGGGTCGTAGCCGCTGTCCTCGACGACGAGGCGCAGGGCGCGGCCGTGGATGCCGCCCGCGGCGTTCGCCTGCTCGACCCGCATGCGCATGCCGTTGGCGATCGGCCGGCCCCAGGGCGCGAGGGGTCCGCTCAGACTCTGATGGGTGCCGATGACGATTTCGTCCGCGGGTGGCTCGGCCGCTTGGAGCAGGGCCGCTTGCAGGGTGAATGACGCAACGGTGGCAAAGAAGGCCGCCAATAAGAGGGAAACTTGTTTTTCAAACATCAAAATGTTTTCTTTCGCTAGCCGACCGGAAGCACCGTGCGATTCGAGTTGCGACAGGGAAACGCAGGTTGGTCGGTTGCGCAAGTGGGGTGGGTTTTGATCAGCGGAGACAATTGCGACGTGATGAACGAATCGGAAATCGCCCAGGCGCGGCAGCCGCGGCGGCGGGGGCGGGCGTCCTACCGCCAGGATTTGAAGGCGATCGACCGCGCGGTCGGGGG
>JABIRQ010000239.1 GCA_018699755.1 Rhodospirillaceae bacterium
CCATCTTCAACGGGCTGGGGGTCGAGACGACCCTCTACTACCGGGGCGAACTGCCCCTGCGCGGCTTCGACCGCGATGTCCGCGTCTTCGCGACCGAGGAGTTGCGCAAGAAGGGCATCGACATCCAGCTCGAGACCAATCTCGTCAAGCTGGAGACGCACAAGGACGGGATCCGCGCCCAAGACACCCATGGCGAGCAGACGGTCTACGGCCAGGTCATGTTCGCCACCGGGCGCGCACCCAACACCCATGGCCTGGGTCTCGACCGCCTGGGAGTCGAGATGCGGGACGACGGCTCGGTCATCGTCGGCCTCCACTCCGAGACGTCCGTAGAGGGAGTCCACGCCATCGGCGACGTGACCGATCGCGTCCAACTCACCCCCGTCGCGATCCACGAGGCGATGTGCGTGGCGCGCACCCTGTTCGGCGACGCGCCGACCAAGCCCGATCACCGCGATATCGCCACGGCCGTCTTCTGCCGGCCCGAGATCGCTGTGGTGGGGTTGAGCGAGGAGGAGGCGCGGGCCGAATACGGGGCCGTTGCGGTCTACCGCACGAGCTTTCGCGAGTTGAAGCACACCCTGTCCGGGCGCGACGAGAAGACCATGATGAAGCTGGTGGTCGACAAGGAGACGGACCGGGTGCTGGGCGCCCATATGGTCGGCAATCACGCCGCCGAGATCGTCCAGGGCCTCGCCATCGCCGTCAAATGCGGGGCGACCAAGGCCCAGTTCGACGCCACCATCGGCATCCATCCGACCTCGGCCGAGGAGTTCGTGACCATGCGCGAACCTGTCGAGGAGGAGGCGCGCGAGGCGGCGGAGTAGCCAAGAGCCTGCCGTCGCACCCCAAGGTTTCCCTGGAAACGAGACCGCTCAAGGCGTATACGCTTCGGTTCCGAGGCAAGTATCACCATTCGATTTTTAGGACGAGGCCCTCAATGGCCGCGAAATGGACCCCCGACGGCTGGCGCTCGAAGCCAGCCAAGCAGTTGCCGAACTATCCCGACAAGGCCGCGCTGGCGGATGTCGAGGCGCGCCTGCGCGTCTCCCCGCCGCTCGTCTTCGCGGGCGAGGCCCGGCGCCTGAAGAGCAAGCTGGCCGAGGTCTCGGCCGGGCGCGCTTTCCTGCTGCAGGGCGGCGATTGCGCGGAAAGCTTCGCCGAGTTCCACCCCGACAACATCCGCGACACCTTCCGCGTGCTGCTGCAGATGGCGGTCGTGCTGACCTTCGGCGCGGCCTGCCCGGTGGTGAAGGTCGGCCGGATGGCCGGCCAGTTCGCCAAGCCGCGCTCCTCCGATACCGAAACCGTGGACGGAGTCGAACTGCCCAGCTATCGCGGCGACATGGTCAACGCGATGGAGTTCGAGGCGGCGGGCCGGGTGCCGGACCCCGAGCGCATGATGCGCGTGTTCAGCCAATCGGCGGCGACCCTGAACCTGCTGCGCGCCTTCGCCCAGGGCGGTTATGCCGACCTGCATCAGGTGCATCGCTGGAATCTCGGCTTCGTTGCGCGCAGCCCCCAGGGCGAGCGTTACCAGGCCATGGCCGACCGCCTTTCGGAGACTCTGGAATTCATGGCCGCCTGCGGCCTGACCAGCGCGACGGCGCCGCAAATTCGCGAGACCGACCTGTTCACCTCGCATGAGGCGTTGCTGTTGCCTTACGAGGAGGCGCTGACCCGCGTCGATTCGACCTCGGGCGACTGGTACGACGTGTCGGCCCATATGCTGTGGATCGGCGACCGCACGCGCCAGCCGGACGGCGCCCATGTCGAGTTCCTGCGCGGGGTCAAGAATCCGATTGGCCTGAAATGCGGCCCGACCCTGGATCCGGACGAGCTGCTCCGCCTGATCGACATCCTGAATCCGGAGAACGAGCCCGGCCGCCTGACCCTGATCGCCCGCATGGGCGCGGACAAGGTGGAAGAGCATCTGCCGCCGCTGATCCGCAAGGTGATGCGCGAGGGCCGCGCCGTGGTCTGGTCGAGCGACCCGATGCACGGCAACACGATGAAGTCCTCCTCGGGCTACAAGACGCGGCCCTTCGATCAGGTGCTGCGCGAAGTCCAGGGCTTCTTTGCCGTGCACCAGGCCGAGGGCAGCCATGCCGGCGGCATCCATCTGGAACTGACCGGCCAGGACGTGACGGAATGCATCGGCGGCGCCCAGGCGATCACCGACGAGGGGCTGCGCGACCGCTACCACACCCATTGCGATCCGCGCCTCAATGCCAGCCAGGCGTTGGAACTGGCTTTCCTGATCGCCGAATCGCTCAAGCGCGATCGCGACAACGCGGCCGTCGAAGCGGCGGTGGCCGCGTCCTAGGCGAACGAGCGCGTAGAGAGACGTCTCGGCGCGGCTGAGGGGGCGCGGCGACAATGGGCCCGGAAGAAAGTCAGGTCCGGCACTGGACCGACAGCTATTTCAAGAAGACCAAGGCCGCGGTCGAGCGTTACGGCGACGTGCGCGCGACCTATGCCGTCTTCATGCGCCGCCCCGTGATCTGTGCGCCGCGCCTGATGGTCGACTGGTTGACGGCGATGGCCGAGGCCCGCGGCACCGCCTTCGAGATTGAGCTGACCCATGAGGAGGGCGCCTGGGTCGGCGCGGGCGAGCCGATGCTTTACGTCTCGGGCGACCTGCGCCATCTGGTCGATCTTGAGACCCTCTATCTGCAACGACTCGGTCCGGCCTGCGTCGCGGCCTACAACGCCTATGTCATGTGCGCGGAACTGCCCACGGTCGCATTCCTGGCGATGGACGCGCGCCATTGCGCCGGGCTGGAGATGGCCGAAATGATGGCCTATGCCGCCTCGGTCGGCTCGGCCAAGGCCCGGCGCAAGGCCAATGCGGTGGGTTTCATCGGCAACGCGACAGACGCGACCGCCCATTATTTCGATCAGGCGGCAGGCCTGGGCACCATGCCTCACGCCCTTGTCGGCTATGCCGGCTCGACCCTGCGCGCGGCGGAAATGCTGCGCGAGACCCTGCCTGGCGACCCCTTGACCGTCCTGGTCGACTATTTCGGCCAGGAGGTTACGGACGCCCTGGCCGTCTGCGCCCATTTCCCCGACCTGCTGGCCGAGGACCGCCTGTCCGTGCGCATCGACACGCCGGGCAGCCGCTTCGTCGAGGGGCTGGACCCGCCGGCCTCCTATGCGGTGCTGGAACGCAACGTGCCCGAATCGATTCGCGGCTACCGCAACGAGGCGGAACTGCGTCATCTCGTGGGTCCCGGCGTCACCGCCGCCGCGATCTGGCACCTGCGCGAACGGCTGGACGCGGTGGGCTACCAGAAATGCAAGATCGTCGCCTCCTCCGGCTTCGGGCCCGAGAAATGCCGGGTCATCGGCATCGCCAACGCCCCGGTCGACGTCATCGGCACCGGCTCCTACCTGCCCGAGAAATGGAACGAGACCTACGCCACGGCCGATATCGTCGCCTATGACGGCCGACCGAGGGTCAAGATCGGCCGCGAATTCCTGCTCCGCAAACCCAACGGCGAAGACCACGACGGCTGAGGGCGGTTTAGAGAACGAGAATTGTGCCAATCATCCTTCGAGACGCGCGCTTCTCGCGCTCATCAGGATGAAGGGAAATCAAAACATAACCTCACCCTGAGGAACGCGCGTAGGGCCGTCTCGAAGGGTGACTGGCACGGACGCCTATGCGCCGCCCTTCAACCGCGCCAGGGCCTGTCGCTTGAAGGCACGCAGATCCTCGTCCTCCACCGCATAGACCTCTTCGGCCGTAAACGAACCGTCCCACCAGAGGCAGAGGCCGGACTCGTCCTCCGTCATCTTGCGGCCCAGTTCGCCGCGGGTGATGAAGAAATCCGAGTCCATGGCGAGCTGGTGGCTCTTGCGGAAGAAGCGCAGGTGGCCGCCTTCGCCTTCGACCATCCAGCGGTGGTGGTAGAAACCGATTTCGGGCATCCGCCCCAGCGCCGCGCGCAAGCGGAAGAACCGCGCCTTGGCGAAAATCTCGCGCGCCCGGCTCGGCACCTCGACATAGCCGGCCTTGGCGACGCGGGCGAGTTCGCGGCACACGGCGATCGGGTCGCGCACGTCCTCCAGCAGGTGGGAGCAGATGGCGAAATCGAACCGGTCGTCCTCGAAGGGCCAGGGCGGCTCGCAGACGTCGTGGACCGTCCAGCTTTCGGCCGAGAACCGCTCCGCCTCGCCCCGCGTCAGGCCGTCGGCGACCTGCCGGGTTTCGTAGCGGCCCAGGTCGATGACATGGGTCGCCGGCCCGAACGGGTTGTGCCAACCGCCGACGTCGAGGACGGACTCGCTGGCCTTGGCGTGCTCGATCAGCCTGGGCAGGTTCGAATAGAGGATCATCGGTCGGTCACGCCGCGCGGAACGCGATATCCTGCGCGCCCTCCCACAGCGCCAGTTTGCCCATCTCTTCCAGGTTCTCCACCCCCTCCGTCACGGTCAGGAAATGGTTGCCCGCCAGCATCCCCATCTTGCTGGCGAAGCAGGAACTGCCATAGGCGAAGAGGATCTCCGTTTCGCTGAACCCGCCGGGATAGAGCAGCACGTCGCCGCGCGAGGGATGCGCGGTGTGGTTCTCGAAGCTGAGCCCTGTGTCGAAATCGCCCAGCGGAATCCACACGGCCTCGCCGCTCCAGCGCGAATGGATCACCTTGTTGGCGAAGGGCAGAAGGGCCGTGAAGCGGCGGCAGGTCTCCGGCGCGCGCTCCCATTCCAGGCGCGCCGCGAAGCGGTGCGGCCCGACCTCGACGACGAGGTTGTTCGGTCGTTCGGCCATGTCTTCTCCGGTCCTATTCGGCGGCGGCGATCGGTGCGGTTGCGGGAATTCGGGCCGTCCAGATCGTCTCGTTTCCGGGTTCGGGATCGCGCGGGACGAGGCGCGCCAGGACAAGGCTGATCGCGGCCATGCCGGCGCCGGCCAGAAACACGGCCGCAGGGCTGGCCAGCCAGACCAAGCCGAAGGCGACGGGGATGACCACCGCGGCGATATGATTGATCGAGAAGGCGACCCCCGCCGTGGGCGCGATATCCGCCGGGTCGGCGATCTTCTGGAAATAGGTCTTCATGGCGATCGCCATGGCGAAGAACAGATGATCGATCACATAGAGCACGGCGGCCCAGAGCGGATCGCCCACGAAGGCGTAGCAGGCGAAGACGCCGATCAGGCCGATATATTCCAGGGTCAGCGCCCGGCGCTCGCCCCAACGCACGATCAGGGCACCGATGCGCGGCGCCAGGACCATGTTGATCGCGCAGTTCAGCAGGAACAGCAGGCTGATCTCGGCGACCGAATAGCCG
>JABIRQ010000187.1 GCA_018699755.1 Rhodospirillaceae bacterium
CGCTTCTATCCGTTCTTCTGGGGTTATGCCGCCGAGCGCGGCGCGGGCGAGGGGTTGGGCCGCAACCTCAACATCCCCCTGCCCCGCGGCACCGGCGACGACGACTATCTCGAGGCCCTCGACGGGGCGATCGAACGCATCGCGCATTTCGCACCCGGCGCCCTCGTCGTCGCCCTGGGCCTGGACGCTCACGAATCCGACCCCTTCCAAGGCCTGGCCATCACCACCGAGGGCTTCGCCCGGATCGCCCGGCGCATCGCCGAATTCGGCCTGCCGACCCTGCTGGTCCAGGAAGGCGGCTATCTGTCCGACGATCTCTCGCGCAACATCGCCAGCTTCCTCGACGGTTTCGAGGCGGGGATTTCGGATTAAGCCGGCGGCGGCCCGAAGGCATATTCGGCCGCCATCACCGTCTCGCCCGGCAAGGCGGTCAGGGCATCGGCCTCGCGCCGCAGATAGGCCGCCATCCCGGCGCATTGGGCGCCGTCCGGCGCGCCGGTGCCGTAGAGATTGCGGCGCATGGCCTCCGCCAGGACGGCCGGGTCCTCGGCGGCGAGCCCCTCGTCATAGGCCTTGATCCGGCCGTAGAAGCCGCGCGCCATCGCCTTGACCCGCTTGCCGACGGAAAGATCGCCAACCCCCATCTCGCGCAGGCTGCGGTCCATGTCCTCGAACATCGCATCGAACAGGGCCTGCGACAGATCGGCCGCGTCCGCGCCCTCCGGCTTCAACCGGCGCAGAATCAGATAGACATGCAGCGCGATCATCTCGAAGCGCCCATCGACGGTATCGGGCACGCCCATCGCATCGTAGAAGGCCGGATCGCGCGCCTGAGCGACCGCACGGGCATAAAGCCCGTAGGCCTGTTCCCGCCGCCGCCGCTTCCCGCCCAAGCCGAACATGAAACCTCCCGATTGACAGGAAATGCGCCGGGTGTGACCTTGCCCGAACGAGACCCGAAGCCGATAATTTCGGCCGGGGACGCTAACAGGTCCAGGGAGTCGATGACCAGCCGATTTCACCATACGCCGCGGTCCGCGACCGGATTTGCAGCGACTTGTTCCGCCCTCGTCCTGGCCGCGAGCCTGATGGCCTGCGAACCGAACACGGCCAATCGCGGGCATATGCCCGATCCCGAGCGTGTGGCCGAGGTCCAGGTCGGCGCGTCGAACCGCGACGATGTCGAACTGATTCTCGGCTCACCGTCCAGCGTTGCGGCCTTCGACAGCGACGTCTGGTACTACATCTCGAACAAGACCGAGCAGATCGCCTTCTTCAAGCCGGATCTGCTCGACCAGCAGGTTCTCGAGATCCATTTCGACGAGGCCGGCACGGTTTCCGAAATCCGCCATCTCGACCAGTCGGCGGGCGAGGAAGTCGAGCTGGTCGAGCGCGAGACCCCGACCCGCGGCAAGGAACTGACGATCATCCGCCAGATGCTCTCGACCTTGGGCGTGCTGGGTCGCGATCCGCTCGAAGGGCCGCCGGGCTATGATGCCGAGACGATGAATCGCTGACGCCACCCTCGGTCGCGCGAGACAAAGAAAAAGCCCCGGAGGAACACCCTCCGGGGCTTTCTCGTTTCCGCTGCCCGGAGGCCGCCTAGGAGGCGAGCACCGCCAGCAGCAGAATGGCCACGATGTTCGTGATCTTGATCATCGGGTTCACGGCCGGGCCGGCGGTATCCTTGTAGGGATCGCCGACCGTGTCGCCCGTGATCGCGGCGTGATGGGCGTCGGAGCCCTTGCCGCCGTGATTACCGTCCTCGATGTATTTCTTGGCGTTGTCCCAGGCGCCGCCGCCCGAGGTCATCGAGATGGCGACGAACAGGCCCGTGACGATCACGCCCAGGAGCATGGCGCCCAGCGCGGTGAAGGCCGCACCCTGGCCGGCAATTGCCCAGATGACCCCGTAGAGGACCAGCGGCGCCAGGATCGGCAGCATCGAGGGGATGATCATCTCCTTGATCGCCGACTTGGTCAGCAGATCCACGCAAAGGCTGTAATCCGGCTTGGCGGTGCCTTCCATGATGCCCTTGATCTCACGGAACTGGCGTCGGACTTCCTCGACCACCTGGCCGCCCGCACGGCCGACAGCCTTCATGGCGAGCGCGCCGAAGAGGTAGGGCAGAAGGCCGCCCATGAAGAGCCCGACCACGACGAAGGGATTCTTCAGCGAGAAATTGACGTCGATCTGGTCGCCGAAGAAATGCTCCAGATCCTGGGTGTAGGCCGCGAACAGCACGAGGGCGCCGAGACCGGCGGAACCGATCGCGTAACCCTTGGTCACCGCCTTGGTCGTGTTGCCGACGGCGTCGAGCGCGTCGGTCGTCACGCGGACATCGGCGGGCAAATCGCTCATCTCGGCGATGCCGCCCGCGTTGTCGGTCACCGGGCCATAGGCGTCCAGCGCCACGACCATGCCGGCCAAGGCCAGCATCGCGGTCGCCGCGATGGCGATGCCGAACAGGCCGGCCACCAGGAAGGACACGATGATGCCGCCGCAGATCACGATCACCGGCAGGGCCGTCGCTTCCATCGAGATGGCGAGGCCCTGGATGATGTTGGTCGCATGACCGGTCTTCGAGGCCTCGGCGACCATCTGCACCGGACGATGTTCGGTGCCGGTGTAGTATTCGGTGATCCAGATGATCAGGCCGGTCACGACCAACCCGACCAGGACGCAATAGAACAGGTCCAGCCCCGAGACCGGAACGCCCTGCATCGTAAGCTCGGTCGAGAAGCCGAGCATCCAGCCGGTCACGGCCGCGACCAGGATCGCGGAAGCCACGGCGCTGGCGATGAAGCCCTTGTAGAGCGCGCCCATGATGTTCTGGCTGGCGCCCAGGCGGACGAAGAAGGTGCCGATGATCGAGCCGATGATGCAG
>JABIRQ010000171.1 GCA_018699755.1 Rhodospirillaceae bacterium
GCCGGCGCAGTTCCTCGATCGTCGCGCGCCGCCGGCGCGCGCGCAGCAGGGCATCGCCGACCCGTCCGATCAGACGATGAAAAGACGAGACCGGGGACCCGGCCGTCGCTCGCGCACCGCCTATGGCGGCATGAATCGTGGTGCCCATGGCACACCTCACTGGTCATCGAAACGAACAAAACCGACCATCGCGACACCGCGTTGCTGCGGCGCACAATAAGCGGCTGTCAATTTGTGTAACCGGGAAGAGTAGGTCGTTAAACTTAAGGGTCACGAAAAAATATTGCATTGCAGCATTGCGTGCCGTTCATGGGCCTCGCCCCGGGACGGCGACCCGCCATGCGGATGGGGCGCCGAGCTTGCCGTGCGCGACATCGGGGCCTAGCTTCGGCCGGCAGCGAAACTGCGGGATCGAAGGGCTGATGGTGGGCAGGGCAAGGACGGAAAGCGGAACCGGGGCGGGCGACGAAGAGCTGGCCGCCCTGTTGCGTGCGGCCGGCGCGGCGCAGGGGCCCGAAGCGGTGCGCGCCCTGATCGCCGGCGTGCTGGCCGCGCCGGAACCGGTCGACCCGGACGAATGGATGGTGCTGGTTCATCCCAGTCCCGGCGCGCTCCTGGCCGACAAGCTGCGCGCGCTCAAGGCATCCATGACCGCCCGGCCCCGTGATCCGGGGCCCGACCCCGCCGCACGCCTGGCTGCCCTGCGCGCGCGCCTGACGGCTGGCGGTTTCGACGGGTTCGTCGTGCCCCATGGCGACGAGTATCAGAACGAATTCCTGCCGGCGCGGGCCGAGCGGCTGGCCTGGCTGACGGGCTTCAACGGTTCGGCCGGCCTGGCCCTGGTTCTGTGCGGGAGCCAGAGCGCGCGGGCCGCCGTCTTCGTCGACGGGCGCTACACCCTGCAGGTGCGCGATCAGGTCGACGGCGCGCTCTACGATATCCGCCACATCACCGACGAGCCCGCGACCGAGTGGCTGGCCGAGGCCGCCGAGGCGGGGATGCGCATCGGCTACGACCCCTGGCTCCACCCGCCGGGCGGGCTGGCCGGGCTGCGCAAGGCGGCGGAGAAGGCGGGCGCCGCGCTCGCCCCGGTCGAGGAAAACCCGCTGGACGCGGTCTGGACGGACCAGCCGCCGCCGCCGATCTCTCCCGTCCGGCCCCACGACCTGCGCTTTGCCGGGCGGGGTTCGGCGGAGAAGCGCCAGGATATCGCCGCCAATCTTGCCAAGCGCGACGCCGGTGCCGTGGTGCTGACCTCGCCGCCTTCGATCGCTTGGCTGCTCAACCTGCGCGGCGCCGACGTGCCCTGCACCCCCTTGGCCCTGGCCTATGCCATCCTGGACGCGGCGGGGGAGATTGCGCTTTTCATGGATCTGCGGAAGGCCGCGCCCGACCTGGCCGAACATCTCGGCTCCGCCGTCCAGCTGCGCTCGATGAAGGATTTCGAGGCGGCGCTGGATGCGCTCGGCCGCGACGGAGGTCGGGTGATGGTCGATCCGGCCGTCGCGCCGGTCGCCGTCTTCGACCGGCTGGAGAGCGCGGGCGCCGAGATCCTGCGGGCAGCCGATCCCTGCATCCTGCCCAAGGCACGAAAGACGAAGGCCGAACTCGACGGCACGCGCGCGGCGCATATCCGGGACGGCGCGGCGCTCGTCGGCTTCCTCGCCTGGCTTGAGGCGGCAGCGCCCGCGGGCAAGGTGACCGAACTGGCGGCGGCCAAGCATTTGACCGGATTGCGCGCCGCGCTCGACATGTATCGCGGCGTCAGCTTCGAGCCGATCTCCGGGGCGGGGCCGAACGGCGCGGTGGTCCATTACCGGGTGACCGAGGCGACCAACCGGACTCTCGCGCCCGGCGACCTCTATCTGGTCGATTCAGGCGGCCAGTATCTCGACGGCACAACGGACGTCACCCGGACCGTTCTGGTGCGGGGCGCTGGAGCCGAGGCGGATGCCGAGGCACGCGACCGCTTCACCCGTGTCCTCAAGGGCCATATCACCCTGGCCCGCGCGGTCTTTCCCGCCGGCACGACCGGGGCCCAGCTCGATGTGCTGGCGCGCGGCGCGCTGTGGCGCGGCGGGGTGGACTTCGACCATGGCACGGGCCACGGCGTCGGCAGCTATCTGGGCGTTCACGAAGGTCCGCAAGGCATCTCCAAGCGGTCCCATCAGGCCCTGGATCCGGGCATGATCGTCTCGAACGAGCCGGGCTACTACAAGACCGGCGCCTACGGCATCCGCATCGAGAATCTGGTCGTGGTCGCGACGGCCGAACCCGCGGCGGGCGGCGAGCGGCCGATGTTGGGTTTCGAGACCATCACTCTTGCACCCATCGACCGCGCATTGATCGAGCCGGCCCTGATGACGTCGGAGGAGACCGCCTGGCTCGACGCCTATCACGCGCGGGTGCGAGAGACCCTTTCGCCACTTCTGGACCGGGCCACGGCGGCCTGGCTGGCCGAGGCGACCCGCCCTCTGGGTTCAGGCTAGGCGTATCCGGACAGGGTCGGGTAGCGGCGGTCAGCCGCCGCCCGGACCGCTGGGATGGAGCAGGCGGAGCAGGGTGAGCTGGTCGGGCAAGCCCGTGGGATCGAGGCCGGCCTTGGTCTGGAACGCGGCCATCGCCGCGCGGGTGCCGGGGCCGTAGTCGCCGTCGATCCCGCCGGAATAATGCCCTTGGTCCTTGAGCGCCTTCTGAATGCGCCGCAGGGTCTCGACATAATGGGTCACCTTGCGACCCTCGCCGAGATCGACCTGCTTGACCTCCGACGGCGCCTTCAAGCGGTTCGGAAGGAGCGATTGGACCAGGCCGTGCACGATCGCGACGATCTGAATCTCCGGGTTCTGCTGGCAATTGCCTTCGATGAGGGCCAGGAACAGGTCCGTCTTCTCCCAGGGTGTCACGTCGAAGGTATCGCCGTTCATGGTGTTGACGGCGGTGATATAGCCGTCGACCCATCCCCCGAGAGTGATGAAGAACGACGCGTCTTCGGTCTTCTGGGCGTCGATAAGCGCCGAACAGGGCGCGATGCCGATTCCGTCGACGGCGGACCGGCCATTTGCGTCGGCGGCCGTAGCAACGCCGGGAAGGGCGGTGGCGAGCGCTCCGGCGACGAAGGCGCCTGTGGTGATCGCCCGGGCGAGCAGTGTTCTTTTCATTGCATTCTCGGTGATGTGTGGTCCGTGGGAACCGGCGCGCGCAGACTGCCAGAGTCGAGCCATCCGGTCAAAAGCGACATTCGGGATAGTCTTCTCGCGGACTCGCGTCCGGGAACAGGGTGACGAGGGCGGCGCCCGCCGCACCGGTGCGGTCGTCGGCGCCGCAGATCAGGCGGTTCATGATCCCCGGCCCGGCCTCGTCCGAGGGAACGAAGACCTGGCGGCTGAACCGGTCGCGATAGGGCAGCCAGCCCCGGCCCGGCGCGCAGCATGCCGCGAAGCCGGCCGTGCCCAGGGCCAGCACGTCCAGGGCCGATTGGGCGAGGCCGTAGCCCTTGATGGGAGAGAACTCGGCGCCGTCCGCGCTGGCCACGCCGATAGTGTAGATCAGGCCCGGCTCGAGCTCGAGCCGGTCGGTCGCGCGAAAGCAGGCCGTGCCCTCGCGCTGGAGCTGGAGATAGCGGCCGCGGAAATGCAGTCCGCCGATCCGCCCCTTCTCCCACTCGCCGCAGAAGATATGGTCGAATCCGTCGCGCCCGAGCCAGATCTCGGCGAGCCTGCGGTGGATCGCGCGGTCGTCGAGCCGTCGCAGCCTCGCCGGCAGGCGCGGCCGGATCGAGGCCATATGGTCGAGGATCAGAGCTTCGAACTCGGCCGGTGTCGCTCGGCCCCGGATCGGTCCGCAGGCCCGCAGCACCGCGCGATCGAAGGAGTCGAGGGCGGGTGCCGGAGGGCGGTAGGGTGTCGCGGAATCGTCGTCGAAGAAGGGCGCGCAGCCCTCGGCCGCGATGCGCGGCGGCGCTTCGCCCGTCGCGACGGACAGATCGTAAGTCCAATAGCTGCGGGCCCCGTCGCCGCCGGTTCCGCCCGGCCGGCCGGCCAGCGCCCAGGCGACGGCGACCAGGACAAGGGCCGCAACCGCGGCGGCGGCCTTGCGTCGCGGACTCATCCTCGGCGCGCGGGCGCGGCGGTTCAGGCGGCGGTGCCGCCGACGGTCAGGGCCTCGACTAGAAGGGTCGGCTGGCCGACGCCGACCGGTACGCCCTGGCCTTCCTTGCCGCAGGTGCCGATGCCGGCATCCATCGCCATGTCGTTGCCGATCGCGCCGACCTTGGTCAGCGCGTCCGGGCCGTTGCCGATCAGGGTGGCGCCCTTGACCGGCGCGCCCAGCTTGCCGTCCTCGATCATGTAGGCCTCGGTGCAGGAGAAGACGAACTTGCCGCTGGTGATGTCGACCTGGCCACCGCCGAAATTGACGGCGTAGAGGCCACGTTTCACGCCGCGCAGAATTTCCTCCGGGTCGCGGTCGCCACCCAGCATGCAGGTGTTGGTCATGCGCGGCATGGGAGCATGGGCGTGGCTTTCGCGCCGGCCGTTGCCGGTCGGGGCCATACCCATGAGCCGCGCGTTCATGCGATCCTGCATGAAGCCGACAAGGCGGCCGTCCTCGATCAGCACGGTGCGTTCGGTCGGCGTGCCCTCGTCGTCGACGCTGAGCGAGCCGCGGCGGTCCGGAATCGTGCCGTCATCGATCACCGTGACGCCGGGGGCGGCGATGCGCTCGCCCATCAGGCCGGCGAAGGCGCTGGTTTTCTTGCGGTTGAAATCACCTTCCAGGCCGTGGCCGATGGCCTCGTGCAAGATGATGCCGGGCCAGCCCGGGCCGAGCAGCACGGGCATCTCGCCCGCCGGCGCATCGACCGATTCGAGATTGACCAGGGCTTGGCGC
>JABIRQ010000180.1 GCA_018699755.1 Rhodospirillaceae bacterium
GTTCTGCGCGCCGGCGCTGATCCCTTGCTGCGCGAGAACCGGATATCGGGCGGCGATTCGGCTGCGGTCCTCGCCACGGCGGGCGCGCGCGGTCGGATCGAAATGAACACCATCCAGACACCCCTCGGATCCGGCATCGAGGTTCGGCGCGGCGCGGATTCCGTGGTAACCGGCAATCGGATCGAAGGGGCCGGCGAAGCTGGCATTTTCGTCCATCAACGCGGCCGCGGCACCTTCTCGGACAACACCGTGATCGCGAGCGGGTTTTCCGGTGTCGTCATCGGCGCCGGCGCGGCGCCGGTCATGACGACGAACGTTATCGAGGGCAACGGCGAGCACGGCGTGTTGCTGCTCGACGGCGCGGCCGGCCGCTTGGAGCGCAACGTTATCCGCGACAATGCCGGACACGGCATCGCCTCGGTGACCGGCGCCTTGACTGAAATGGCCGACAACGAGGTCGAGGGCAATCTGGATCCGCAGATCCAGGAAGGCCTCCTCGTCGTCGCGCCGAATAAGAAAATGGACGCGGAATCAGGGGAATAGCGGTGAGAGCGACACCAATTTCCGAGAAACCCGAGGGCAGCCAAGCATGAAGACCTTTGTCGTGGGACGCAGCCAATATGCCGATCTGCGCCTGCCGGACGCGTCGATCGCGGCTCAACACGCGGAGGTCGTCGTGACCGAGGACGGCAGGACCCATGTGACCGATACCGGTAGCCTCGGCGGCACCTGGCGTCGGGTCGCTGGCGAAACGGGCGAAACCTGGACCGCCATTCGGCAAGACTTCGTCGGCGCCGATGAGGTGTTGCGTTTCGGCAACCACACGGTCGCCGTCGCCGATCTGCTGCGCGACCTTCTCCCCAAGGTCAAGGGCGGCGCGGGCAAGGGTGGCGGATCGGGCCCGGGCGGGGGCGGCGACAAACCGCGGGCGAGCGCGCTCAAGGGCCCGGTCGAACGCGACCCGGTGACGGGCGAAATCGTGCGGAGGCGACTCTAGATCATGGCCCGCGTGGAACCCCCTCTTCCGGAAGAACAGCCCCGGACCTCACCAAGGCGGGTCTTCAACCATCCGCTTATTCTGCTGCTATGCGTGGTGAGCGCAGTTGTAATTATTGTTTTAATCCAATCTTTTGCGGATTCTTCGATCGCCGATCTTCTGATCGACAAGAGTCGCTCGACCTACCCCTTCACCGTGCAGAACGTCATGTGGATCGTCTTCGCCGTTGGTTTCGGTGAGATCATCGTTCGCTTTCGCGATGCCGTCGCCGAGCGGGCCCAGTTGAGCATGCGCTATCTGCCGGAGGACGAGCGGACCATGCTCCAAGGCCCGGATCTCCGCGAGATCTATGTTTGGGCGCGCGAGGCCGGTTTGGCCGGCGGTGAGGGGCAGAACCGCTTTCTGCCCCGATTGATCCAGCGCGTCGTGCTGCAATTCCAGACCAGCGGCTCGATCGACCAGGCCAATTCCCTGCTCAATTCCAGTCTGGACCTCTATCTGCACGAGATCGACCTGCGCTACAGCATGATCCGCTATACCGTCTGGGTGATTCCGACTCTCGGCTTCATCGGCACGGTGATCGGCATTTCGCTCGCCCTGGCCTTTGCTGCGGCCTCGGACGTGCAGGATCCGACCATGTTGGCTGAATTGACGAAGCGCCTGGCCGTGGCGTTCAACACGACCTTGATGGCCCTGGTCATGTCGGCCTTTCTCGTCCTCCTCCAGCATGTCGTGCAAAGCCGCGAGGAAGGCGCGTTGAACAGCGCGGGCCAATACTGCCTCGACAACCTGATCAACCGCCTCTACGAGGAAGACTAGGGCCGTGAAGGCGCGACGCGGACGCATGTTTGACATTCTGACGGTGTCCGCGTTGGACCTGTTTGCGACCGCATTGGGCGTGTTCGTTCTGCTCGCGGTCCTGCTGTTCCCCTACTATCTGAAACGGCCGGCCCTGAAAGAGGCGCTCGAGGGCGCGCAGGCTTATATGCGCGCGGCCCAGGCGGAGTTCGACGATGCCCGGGCCGAGGCGGGCGCGGCAGCCGACGCCCTCGCCGCAGCCGACGCCGCCCGGTCCCGGGCCCAGGACAGCCTGGCGGAGGCCGAATTGGAACGGCGCGAGGCCGAAACGGACTTTGCTGGCGCCGCGGCGCGAGCCAAGGAGGCTCAGGCCGAACGCCAGTCCCTTCAAGACGAACTGGCCAACCTGACGATCAGCGATCTCGACATCGTTTTCGTGATGGACGTAACCGGCAGCATGCGCCACGAACTGGCCGATATTCGGGCCAATCTGGTGGGAATCGTGCGCACGCTCAACAAGATGTCGCCGACGCTTCAGGTGGGCTTCGTGGCCTTCAAGGACCGCGGAGAAGACTTCGTGACCAAGGCGTTTTCCCTGCGCCCGACCAGCGACGCCAATCTCGAACAGATGCAGCGCTTCGTGGAGAGTTTCGTCGCCGATGGCGGCGGCGACGATCCCGAAGCGGTCGGCGCGGGTCTGCGCGATGCTGTCGA
>JABIRQ010000179.1 GCA_018699755.1 Rhodospirillaceae bacterium
CGACCATCGGGTCACCATCCAGAATCTGCGTGTGGTTCAGACGGACCTGGAGCGCGGCCTGATCCTGATCCGGGGCGCGGTTCCCGGCGCGAAGGGCAGCTACGTTCTCATCCAAGACGCGGTCAAGCGCGCAAGCTCCAAGGATGTGCCTTATCCGGCCGCCCTGGCCGGCGGCGCCCCCGCCGAAACGCCCGCCGAATCGGGCGAGGCCGAAGGCACGGAGGCCAGCGAGGCATGACCATCAAGACGAAAGTCGTCAGCTTGGAAAACAAGGCGGCCGGCGATATCGAGCTGGACGAGGCGATCTTCGGCGTCGAAGTGCGCCGCGATATCCTGCATCGCGTGGTGAACTGGCAGCTCGCCCGCCGTCAGGCCGGCACCCATAAGACCAAGCAGCGGTCCGAGGTTACCGGCACCGGCGCGAAGCCGTGGCGGCAGAAGGGCTTGGGTCGTGCCCGCGCCGGTTCCGTCAAGTCGCCGATCTGGCGCGGCGGCGGCGTGACCTTCGGCCCGACGCCGCGCGATCACGGCCACAAGCTGAACAAGAAGCTGCGCAAGTTGGGTCTGTGCAACGCCCTGTCGGCGAAGCAGGCGGAAGGCAAGCTGGTGGTCCTCGACACGGCCAAGCTGTCCTCGCCGAAGACGAAAGAACTTGTGGACCGCCTGGCCGGACTCGGCTGGGGCCGCGCGCTCATCATCGACGGCCCGCAGGTCGACGAGAATTTGGCCCGCGCCGCCGCGAATATCCCGAATCTGGACGTGCTGCCCCAGCAGGGCGCCAACGTCTACGACATCCTGCGCCGCGACACGCTCGTCCTGACCCGCGATGCGGTCGAGCATCTGCAAGCGAGGCTGCGATGACCCGCCGCTATTTCCCCAAGATCCCCGTGAACATGGAACGGATGCACGACGTCATTCGGGCGCCCGTGATCACGGAAAAGTCGACACGCGGATCGGAGCACAATCAGGTGACCTTCCGGGTCGCGCCGGACGCCAGCAAGCCGGAGATCAAAGCGGCGGTCGAAGGGCTCTTCGGCGTCAAGGTCAAGGGCGTGAACACGATCTCCCAGCAGGGCAAGCTCAAGCGCTTCCGTGGACGGCTGGGCAAGCGCGCGGACTATAAGAAAGCGGTCGTTACCCTCGAAGAGGGTCACTCGATCGACGTGACGACGGGGATCTAGGCGATGGCGCTCAAGAATTACAAACCTGTCACCTCATCGCGTCGCGGCCTTGTGCTGGTCGACCGCTCGGACCTGTGGAAGGGCGAGCCGGTCAAGACCCTGACCGAGGGCCTGACCAAGAAGGGTGGGCGCAACAACAACGGACGCATCACGGCGCGGCGTATCGGCGGCGGCCACAAGCGGCGTTACCGCATGGTCGACTTCAAACGGCGCAAGTGGGATGTCGCGGGCAAGATCGAGCGGTTGGAATACGATCCGAACCGTTCGGCCTTCATCGCGCTTATCACCTACGAGGACGGCGAGCAGGCCTATATCCTGGCGCCCCAGCGCGTCGGCGTCGGCGATCAGGTGATCGCGAGCGATCGGGCCGACGTCAGGCCCGGCAACGCCATGCCGCTGAAGAACATGCCCGTCGGCACGATCATCCACAATGTCGAGCTCAAGCCCGGCCGCGGCGGCCAGTTGGCCCGCGCCGGCGGCTCGTACGCGCAGCTCGTCGGCCGCGAAACCGGCTTTGCCTTGCTGCGCCTCGGATCGGGCGAAATGCGCTTGGTCCAGGGCGACTGCATGGCGACGGTGGGGGCGGTGTCCAACCCCGATCAGAAGAACATCAAGCTGGCCAAGGCGGGCCGCAAGCGTTGGCTGGGCAAGCGCCCCAGCGTGCGCGGCGTGGCCATGAACCCGGTCGATCATCCTCATGGCGGCGGCGAAGGCCGCACCTCAGGTGGCCGCCATCCGGTCAGCCCCTGGGGCAAGCCGGCCAAGGGCGGTCGGACGCGCAGTCCGAAGAAGCCGTCCGACAAGCTCATCGTCCGCAGTCGTCACAAGCGTTAAGGGAGCGAACAGGTGTCACGTTCCGTTTGGAAAGGTCCGTTCGTCGACGGCTATCTCCTGAAGAAGGCCCAGGCCGTTCGGGATGGCGGCCGCAACGAGGTCATCAAGATCTGGTCGCGCCGCTCGACCGTCCTGCCGCAATTCGTCGGCCTGACGTTCGGCGTTCATAACGGGCACAAGCATATCCCGGTGCTGGTCACCGAGAACATGATCGGCCACAAGTTCGGGGAGTTCGCGCCGACGCGCACGTTCCTCGGACATGCGGCTGACAAGAAGGTGAGGCGCGCTTAACCATGGGCAAGCCGAAGACAGAACGTGCCGAGGCGGAGAACGAGGCGAAGGCGGTGGTCCACACCCTTCGCGTCAGCCCGCGCAAGCTGAATCTCTTGGCCGGCATGATTCGCGGCAAGAAGGTCGATCGCGCCTTGGCCGAGCTCAGCTTTTCCAAGCGGCGCATCGCCGGCGACGTCAAGAAGGCGTTGGAATCCGCGATCGCCAACGCCGAAAACAACCACCAGCTCGACGTCGACCGCCTTTATGTGGCGGAAGCCCATGTCGGGCGTGGCCTGGTGATCAAGCGCTTTCGCCCCCGCGCACGCGGACGGGTCGGGCGCATCGAGAAGCCGTTCAGCAATCTGACGGTCGTGGTTCGCGAACGCGAGGAGACGGCGTAATGGGGCATAAGGTCAATCCGATCGGGCTGCGCCTGGGGATCAACCGGACCTGGGACTCGCGCTGGTACGCCGACCGCGACTACGCGAAGCTTCTGCACGAGGACCTCGATCTGCGCGAATTCCTGACCGGGCGGTTGAGCCAGGCGGGCGTCAGCCGCGTCGTCATCGAGCGCCCGGCCAAGCGCGCGCGCATCACCATTCACACCGCGCGCCCGGGGGTCATCATCGGCAAGAAGGGCGCCGATATCGAGAAGCTGCGCCAGGAACTGTCGGCCAAGACCGGTGGCGACGTGCATCTCAACATCGTCGAGATCCGCAAGCCGGAACTGGACGCGACCCTGGTGGCCGACAATATCGCCCAGCAGCTCATCCGCCGCATCGCCTTCCGCCGCGCGATGAAGCGCGCGGTCCAGTCGACCATGCGCCTGGGCGCCGACGGCATCCGCATCAATTGCGGCGGCCGTCTCGGCGGCGCGGAGATCGCGCGCACGGAATGGTATCGCGAAGGTCGCGTGCCGCTTCATACCCTGCGCGCGGATATCGATTACGGCGTGGCCACGGCGAAGACTTCTTACGGCACGTGCGGCGTGAAGGTCTGGATCTTCAAGGGCGAGATCCTGGAGCACGACCCGATGGCGCAGGACAAGCGCCTCGCCGAACAGCAGCCGACGCGCTAGGCGAGGGGCCGGAGAAACACGATGCTACAGCCAAAGCGCACACGCTATCGCAAGCAGTTCAAGGGCCGCATCCATGGCCTCGCCAAGGGTGGGACGACCCTGACTTTCGGGGCCTATGGCTTGAAGGCGGTGTCGCCGAACCGGATTTCGGCGCGCCAGATCGAGGCCGCGCGGCGCACGATCACGCGCCATATGAAGCGCGCCGGGCGGGTGTGGATCCGTATTTTCCCGGATGTGCCGATCAGCCAGAAGCCGGCTGAGATTCGCATGGGCAAGGGCAAGGGCACGCCCGAGTTCTGGGCGGCCCGGGTGAAGCCCGGCCGGATCATGTTCGAGGTCGACGGCGTGCCGCGCGACGTTGCGCGCAAGGCTTTGGAACTGGCGGCAGCCAAGCTGCCGATCGAGACGCGCTTCGTGGCGCGCTTGGGCGAAGAGGATTAGGGCGATGAAGGCGGAAGATCTGCGCCAGAAGACGCCGGACGAGCTCGTGGACCAGCTCCGCGATCTCAAGAAAGAGGCGCTCAATCTGCGTTTCCAGAAGGCGAGCGGGCAACTTGAGAACACGGCGCGGGTGCGTGACGTTCGCCGGGACGTCGCTCGGGTCAAGACAATCATCGGCCAGAAGGCCGCGAGTTAGGAGCCTACGAGATGCCGAAGCGAGTCCTGCTGGGCACGGTGCAAAGCGACGCCAGCGACAAGACGGTCCGGGTGCGCGTGAATCGCCGTTTCAAGCATCCGCTGTACAAGAAGTACATCGTGCGCTCGAAGAACTATCTCGCGCATGACGAGGCGAACGCATACAAGGTCGGCGACCAGGTCCGTATCCAGGAATGCCGGCCGCTGTCCAAGCGCAAGACCTGGGAAGTCGTCGGCAAGGCCGGCGATGAAGCCGGGTCCGCATAAAGGGTTGGAGACGACGCCATGATCCAGATGCAGACAAATCTGGACGTCGCGGATAATTCCGGCGCGCGCCGTGTCCAGTGCATCAAAGTGCTGGGCGGCTCGAAGCGGAAATTCGCGTCGGTCGGCGACATCATCGTGGTGTCGGTGAAGGAAGCCATTCCGCGCGGCCGCGTGAAGAAGGGCGACATTCACCGCGCGGTGGTGGTGCGCACGGCGAAGGAGATCCGCCGCCAGGACGGGACGACCATCCGGTTCGACCGCAACGCGGCGGTGCTGCTGACACCGACGAACGAGCCGATCGGCACGCGTATCTTCGGCCCGGTGACGCGCGAATTGCGCCAGCGCGCCTTCATGAAGATCATTTCCCTCGCGCCGGAGGTCCTGTGAGCATGGCAAACAAGCTGCGCATCAAGAAGGGCGACACGGTTGCCGTGCTGACCG